>JAOUOA010000122.1 GCA_029880625.1 Spirochaetia bacterium | reverse complement strand
TTTCGGATCACAAAGAACTTAAAATTATTATTAAAGCGGATGTTCAGGGTTCAGTTGAAGCAATTAAAGACGGACTTCTCAAACTTTCAACAGATGATGTGAAGGTTCGTGTGATTTATGCTGCAACAGGAGCAATCAGCGAGTCTGACGTGACTCTTGCTTCCGCTTCCAATGCCCTGATCATCGGTTTTCAGGTTCGGGCAACTCCGCGTGCTTCAGATCTTGCGGAATCCAATCATGTGGAGATCAAATATTACAGCATCATCTATGAAGTAATTGAAGAAGTTCATGCTGCAATGGAAGGTATGTTGGAGCCAGATAAAGTAGAAGAAATTACTGGCCGCGTTGAAGTGCGTCAGATCTTCAAGATTTCCCGCATCGGGATTGTTGCCGGATGTATGGTGATAAAAGGAAAAATCAAAAAAAGCCATAAGCTGCGCGTGATCCGCAACAGTGTTGTCGTCTATACCGGTTCTCTGAAAAGCCTTCGCAGGGAAAAAGATGAAGTTCAGGAAATCAATGAAGGGTTTGAATGCGGTATGTCGGTAGACGGCTACAATGATATACAGGTCGGCGACATCTTTGAATTTTTTGAAATTAAAGAGGTCGCGCGTAAGCTGAACGGATGAATTTAGCAGTCTGTTACTACTGTTTTTTTGAAGCTGCAACCACGAGGAAATCAAGATGAATGAAATCCGATTGAAGCGCCTTGAGATTCTTATGGCAAAAGAACTCTCTCAATTGATTATCCGAAGACGCCTGAAAGACGAACGGATCGGACTTGTCTCTGTAAGCAGGATTTCTCTTTCGCCGGATCTTTCGACTGCGACTGTTTTCATATCACCTTTCGGAAGCGAAGAAGAGAATCGTGATACCTGGCATGGAATGATCAGCGCGCTGAAATCTTTCCAATCGGAAGTCAGCAGAAATTTGCGGCTTCGCCAGACTCCTCGTCTGCGTCTTGAAATTGACAACAGCATCAAGGAAGGCGACCGAATGATTGAAATGATTGAGCAGCAGGAATCCGGACTTTAATTTTGAATTCCGGCATTGTTTTTGCTGAAAAACCTTCCGGTACTTCATCCTCTGCGCTTGTCGGTAAACTGAAAAGGAAACTGGGAGTGAAAGCAGGACATACAGGTACCCTTGACCGTTTTGCTGACGGACTGATGATTCTTCTGGCAGGTCAGGCCACCGCTTTCTCTGATTACTTTCTTCATCTGGATAAAGCCTACCGGGCCGTGATTTCTTTCGGTAAATTTACCGATACGCATGATCCGGCAGGTATCGTTATGCAGGAAAAAACAGAAGAAGAAGCCCGCAAATTTTTAAAAGCAAATGAAAAAAACCTTTCTGCAGCAGTAAAAGAGTTTGAAAAAATCCGATCTCAGATTCCGCCTGCTTATTCAGCATTAAAAAAAGACGGTATACGTTTTTCAGATAGAGCGCGGAAAGGAGAGCGTTTGATGCCCGCAGAACGGCCGGTTCGTATTTTCAAATCGGAACTGATCTCTCTTGATATAAAGGTTTTAACCTGCACCTGTGAGTTTCATGTCAGTTCCGGCACCTATATTCGATCTCTGGTCAGAGATCTTTCGATCCGCCTCGGATTTCCTGCTCATTTGTGTTCTCTTACAAGAATTCAAATCGGGCCGTTTTCTCTGGATCATGTACATCCCTGGGAAAATTTCGATGAAATGCCCTTTGTGATTCCTGTAGAGGATTTAGTTCCCTGGCCGAAAGTCCTTATTTCTAAAGACGATGTTAAGCGTATTTTTAACGGACAGATAATCAGGCTTCCTGAAATCCCGACAGGAGATTTTTTTATTTTTTCAGAAGAGAAAGCTCTTCTGGCCTGGGCTGAGGGATCGGAGAAAAGCTACAGGTACAGAAGGGTCTTTCATTGAATCCATCGATAAAGTCTGCCGCAGGTTTTTTAAAAAGCCGGAAAGTAGATAATTTGAGTAAATCAGAAAAAATTTTAAGCTCAGAGAGTTTTATTTAAGACTCGTTGAAAAATGCTTTCCATAATGATGTGCATTAAAAAAGTAGGCTTAAGAAAAGAAATTTAGAAAAATACTCTTGTAGTTGAACATACAATGATAGATACCCAGCAAAAGAAAACGATTATCAATGAATCCGGCAGGCATGAAAAGGATACAGGTTCTTCTGAAGTCCAGGTTTCACTATTAACAGCCAGAATCAAGGATCTCACCGAACATTTCAAGACACATAAAGGCGATCACCATTCCAGACGAGGACTTCTGAGATTGGTAGGAAGAAGACGCCGCCTCCTTGAATACATTAAGAAAAAAGATCTTGAGTCTTATAAAAACCTCATCAATCGTCTGGGCCTTAGAAAGTAAGGTTCATCTACGTATTTGAGAGGTAAACATGTCAGTACATTCAGAAAAAACCATCATTGATGGTAAAGAAATTTCCATTGAAAACGGAAACTGGGCAAAACAGGCCCACGGCTCTGTTGTATTCAGAGTCGGAGACAATATCATCCTTGCAACCGTCTGCGCTGAAAAAGAGGCCAGAGAAGGTCAGGACTTCTTTCCGTTAACTGTCGACTATAGAGAAAAGCTTTATTCCGTAGGCCGCATTCCCAGCGGATATATCAAAAGAGAAAACCGTCCTCAGGATCATGAAACTCTGTTATCCAGAATTGTGGACAGGCCTATCCGCCCCTTATTTCCAGCAGGCTATTATTCGGAAGTTCAGCTTCTTCTAACCGTTCTTTCCTCCGATGGAAAAACATCTCTGGAAGGGCATTGTGTTACCGCAGCTTCTGCAGCTCTTATGGCATCCGATATTCCCTTTAACGGACCTGTAGCAGGTGTTGTTGTGGGGCGTGTGGACGGGCAGTTTATTGCCGATCCTTCTTCTGAGGACATGAAAAATAGCGATCTTGAACTGGTTGTTGCAGGTACTGCCGAAGCAATTACAATGATTGAAGGGGGAGCTCAGGAGCTTCCTAAAGAAGAAGTTCTTCGGGCTATCGCCTTCGCTCATGAAAATATTAAAAAGAAGCTGGAATTCCAGGTCTCATTGAAAAATAAACTGGGCATTAAAACCCGCGAAGTTAAGCTCAAACTCCCTGACCCCGAGCTGATCAAAGAGATCCGCGATTATGCATTTTCTAAAATGGAAATTGCCAATAAAAATAAGGATAAAGTCCAGCGTTCGGCGGATGTGGATAAAGTTTACGAAGATACACTTTCCTACATTATAAAAGAAAAGTATGATGAAGTGTCTGAAAAAGTACTCGATGAAATCGTAAAAGATACAAAAGAAGAGCTTCACAATATTGAAGCTGATGTTGTAAGAAATCTGATTTTTGATGAACAGGTTCGTGCTGATGGCAGGAAACCCGATGAAATTCGCCAACTCAGCGTAGAACTTGATGTCCTTCCAGGCGTACACGGTTCTGCTGTATTTACTCGGGGTCAGACCCAGTCCCTGGGTGTTGTAACTCTTGGAACTGCCAATGAATTTCAGCGATATGAAGATCTTTCCGGGAATCATCAGAAGCAGTTCATGCTTCACTATAACTTTCCTCCTTTTTCAACCGGCGAGGTGAAACGAGCAGGAGGCGGACCGGGACGCAGGGAAATCGGTCATGGCAACCTTGCAGAACGAGCCTTGAAATACGTGGTTCCTTCAATTAATGATTTTCCATATACAATTCGTGTTGTTTCAGAAATTCTTGAATCCAACGGTTCTTCTTCCATGGCTTCTGTTTGTTCCGGAGCTCTTTCGCTTATGGCCGCCGGTGTTCCTCTCCGAAAGCCGGTTTCCGGTATTGCCATGGGTCTGATTGTCGGAGATAACGGAAAGTTTACAGTTCTTTCTGATATTGCCGGTCTTGAAGATCATTTCGGCGATATGGATTTCAAGGTTGCAGGAACAGAAGACGGCATTACAGCTTTTCAGCTTGATATAAAGGTAGACGGCATCTCTCTTGAAGTTCTTGAAGCCGCTTTGAATCAGGCAGAAAAAGGGCGTATGTTTATCCTTGATACAATGGTAAAAGCAATTCCGTCTGCCCGCGAAAATATTGCAGAAAATGCACCCCGGATTACAACCATTCAGATCGATCCCGACAGAATCGGCGAACTGATTGGTCCCGGAGGAAAAATAATCCGCTCAATCAGTGAAAAATCCGGAGCGGAAGTTAATGTGGAAGATACAGGGATTGTAACCATTGCTTCCAATTCTGCGGAAACTACTGATCTTGCTATTAAAATGGTCAATGACATCTTTGCAGAAGTTGAAGTCGGAAAAAAATACGGCGGAGTTGTAAAACGAATCGCAGATTTCGGCGCATTTGTTGAAATTTTCCCCGGAAAGGACGGGCTTCTGCATATATCTAAAATTTCTCCGGATCGTGTGAATGCAGTACGTGATGTGCTAAAAGAAGGCGATGAGGTAGAAGTAATTGTACTCGGCGTGGACAGGCAGGGAAGGATTGATCTTGCCCATAAGGATTTTACTCCATCTGCACGCAGCAATGATCGGCCTCCCAGAGACGGAGGACGGGATCGCGACCGTTCCGGAGGACGGGAGAGGAGAGATCGTGGCGAAAGAAGGCCTTCCCGAAACTGAAGCCAGCCCTGTAACAGTGAAAATTCACAGGCGCCCTGGAGCAAAGCTTCCTGAACGGGCTACTGCGGGAGCTGCCTGCTTCGATGTTTCTGCCTGTCTTGAAACGGATACTGAAATTGTCATTTCCCCGAATGATCGTCTGACAGTACCCACCGGTCTTTATTTTGAAATTCCTGATGGTTATTATATTTCCCTGCGTCCTCGTTCCGGTCTTGCATTTAAAAACGGGATTACTCTTCTTAATACTCCTGCAACCATTGATTCCGATTACAGAGGAGAATTAAAGGTTCTTTTAATTAATCTGGGACATGAAGATTTCCGTATAAAACACGGAGACAGAATTGCCCAGCTCATGCTGGAAAAAATTGAACCAATAAATTTTCTTGAAACTGACTTTTCTGAACTGGAAGATTCGCAGAGAGGTTCCGGTGGGTTCGGAAGTACAGGCATTGCGTGAATTTTTCCATGACAGGAATGCATTTTAGCCGATATTGAGACTGTGCAGGCAGAGATTGACGAAAAAATCCTGAATCAGCAGGAAGAAGAACCTTTACCAGATCACCAGCCGGACATGATCTTGAAAAAACCCGGATTTCATGAAGTTTTCGGATCCATCCTGGGGGTTTCAGGACTTCTTTTACTTCTTTCCCTCGTTTCTTACAATCCGGTTCGTGACAGCGGCGGAAATTTAATTGGTAAGGTGGGATATTACACCTCGTACTTGCTTTTTTATATTTTTGGAAATGCATCATATATCATTCCTCCGTATATTTTAATGATGGGATATTTTTCGTTGCGAAGGGGACTTCCCGATCCATTGATCCGTTTTCTGGGGCTTTTTATCATGCTTCTCGCTTCATCTTTATTCATTAATTCCTTTGATTATAGAGAAGATGCAGGACTGGTTGGAAGAAATCTGGGAGATCTTCTGGGATATCTTTTTGGATTTTACGGATCACTGATTATTACCGGCGGGCTTCTGATTACCTCTGTTTTTATGTCATCGCAGATCCCTTCACGATTTATTTTTGAAAATATTTATGCATGGCTCTATCATGCATTTTATCCCTGGCTGGGAAGGAATCTGCCCTGGCTTTTTATTCGAAAACCTGTATATGAAAATCAGGAAAATTCAAAAACAGAAGACGAAGATAGTATGAAAATTCAAAAAGATATGTCTGACTATAAACCCTGGTTTGAAAAAATTGAAGAGATTGAGGAAATTCCTGAAAATGAATATGACGACCGGCCTGACGATCAGCATCCGGATGATCATTTTCATGAAGAGCAATTTGAAAGGAAAATTGAAAACAGCCGCCTTGAAAACCTGCTAAGTCAGCTGGACAGAAAATACAATCCGGAACAATCCGATCTAAATGGAGATAGAAATGTTTCCGGACCGGACCGGTACTTTTCAGGACGGTTTTCGTCAGATGAATCGAGGTATATTTTTCATTCGTCAGGAGCAAAATCAAATCGTCCCCGGATTTTCAGAGAACCCGATTTTGCAGGCAGCCAAAATTATGCGCCGGTTCAGAATTTCTCAAATCCTCCTTCGGTAGAATCGGCGCCGGTTTCTGTTTTTGAATCGATTGATCCGGGCGAGGTTGTAGATTTTAATTCAATCAGAGAAGCTGAGATTTCCAGAGAGGAGCTTGAAGCTCTTCGCAGAGAATTTTACGATGAGACTTCTGACGAAGCAGATTTTGAGATAGAGGAAAGTTTTGAAAAAATTCTGGAATCTGAGCATCTCTATGCCGGGGGCGGAGAAAAGCTTCCCGAAGAACCCTTATCCGATGAGGATGATGAAGAATATGCTGAAGTATGCGATCAGGCATCTGTTTTTGATCTTGCAGGCGACCTGAGGCAGGCCCGTCAGAAGCCCCAAGAGGAGAATCCGATTACAGAACTTCCTCCTGTTCGACTGCATGGAAGAAAATACTATATTCCGCCGGAACTCTTAAATCCGGGATTAAAACCAAGGGCTGAAGATATTACAAAAGAAGTGGAATCAACAAAGATGAAACTTGAGTCTGTAATGCGGGATTATGGAATTCAGGCAAGTGTCGTTGCATTCCAGAGAGGTCCCATAGTCACTCTGTATGAAATCAAGCTTGAACCCGGCGTTAAAGTTGCAAAAGTAAACGGAATCTATGATGAAATTAAAATGAATCTGGCGGCATCCAGCCTCAGAATTATTGCGCCCATTCCAGGGAAGTCCACAATTGGAGTGGAAATACCAAATCAAAGAAGGGAATCAGTGGAACTCGGCCAGATGATCCGCAATGATGCTGAGTTTTTTTCAAGAACAAGGGAACTCTCGATTTCTCTCGGAAAAAATATTACAGGCGAAAATGTCTATGTCGATCTTGTAAAACTTCCTCATCTTCTGATTGCAGGCGCAACAGGAGCAGGAAAATCCGTATATATGAATGCAGTCATCGCATCGCTTCTCTATACGCATTCTCCTGAGGAATTGCGTTTTATCATGATTGATCCTAAAATGGTGGAGCTCAAGCTTTATGACGGCATCCCTCATCTGCTCATGTCGGTTATTACGGATGTAAGAAAAGCCAGCCGATCTCTCCAGTGGGCAGTCCAGGAAATGGAACGCAGATATCTGACTCTTTCACGAATGAAGGTCAGAGACATTCGCTCATACAATGCAAAAATATCCAGACAGAAAAAGGAAAAAATGCCCTATATTGTTATCCTGATCGATGAGCTTTCCGATCTCATGATGGTAGCCGCTAAAGATGTAGAAGATTCCATTATCAGACTTACACAGAAAGCAAGAGCTGTGGGGATTCATATGATCATGGCTACACAGAGGCCTTCGGTGGATGTCATTACCGCTCTGATCAAGGCAAATTGCCCTGCAAGAATTTCTTTTCAG
>JAOUOA010000633.1 GCA_029880625.1 Spirochaetia bacterium | reverse complement strand
AAAAACTTTTTATGCTTAATTATTGTGATTTATCAACAAAATAAACCACAGAATTTACTACGGGGTTTTGAATTATAGACTTTTTCTGGCCAGGTTTTAAAAATACAGCTTATCAGTCAGTTCGGATTGTTTTGCGATAGTAATCATGAACGTTTCAAGAAAATTTACCGCCATTCTGTCAGTTAATTTTAAATTACATGTGCCTGGTTATTTGCTAACTGAGCACTTTTGACAGAATCGCGGCAATTGATTCACTTTTGAGTTAATCCATTAAGGTTATGGGTTAGTAAACGGTTACTGTATTATATGATATAGCAACTTGACCGCTTCCAGGCCGGTACAGGCCAACGTAATAAGTGCCAGTAGCTATCGGCGCATAGACACCTGTACTGGTAGGATTTAATGCGTCCGAAAAATAATTGTATCCTACTTTTGTATCGGTATTTGTGATTATACTATCAGTTGAAAAATAAATATCTAAGAACTCACCCGAGGTCCCATATACATTAACCTTAACCGTATAAGCACCTCCAGCAGAAACAGAAGTTGTTGTCAAATATCCTATCGTGTAGGTATTTTGAGAAAATGCAGAGAGTCTTGATAATAGCGATAGCAACGTTATTATCTTTTGAGCTTCTTCAACTTCGTCGGCAGCTTTTTTTAATGCGCATGAAGTTGACGTTGTCAACGCGAATAAGACTACTACGGTTAAAATTTGAATTTTTTTAATCATCTAAGTTCTCCTTGAATCAAGTTTTAATTAGATTTAAACTAATTAAAAAGATTATTGTTTTTTACAGATCATTTTGTCAAGTTTGCTTTGAAATATTATGTAAAAAATGAATACGTTCCAAATTAAAAAATTTTATGCATTGGTAAAACTGATATTTCTGAAATAGTTCGCCAAATTTTACATGACTTCGCGAAATAAAAATTTACGATAAAATCAAGCAGACGGAAATTTCTGGATAGGATAGAAAGATTGATTGTTTTTTGTAGAGAACAGCCTGCCGTGAACTTGGCAGGCATTCGACCTCAAATAGCAATTACTGGCAGCGAAACTGATTCCCATTTTTTGTGCAATTGCTCGTTCCGTCGGGCAATTTTCTCATAATGGAAACCGTGGTTCCGTATGCACGGTATTTGCATACAAGAGTAGGTTTTCCGCCGATTCTTTGAATGTCAATTCCTGCCAGATTGCCTCTCTGAGGCGTATCCCACCATTCTTTTGGAAGTCTTGTTTTGACCTGAACATCGATCGTCTGAACCGGACAGCCAATATTAACAGCTTTTCCGGATCCGCTGCCTGAGCTTTCAACTCTTGAAGAATGAGCTCGATTTTCCGCTGCTGTCCGGCTGCGGATTGCGGGCGTTACGCAAACTCTGTCGCTTCGATTTGCTTCGCGCCATACATACCCCTGTACACACCGCCCATTGCTCAGCATTCTTTTTTTTGCATAACGGTTGTCATTCTGGGCCTGGGATCTGGATGACGGAGGTACACAGATATAGTCGCCTCTATAGGCTTCACGCCAGACATAGCCCTGTTTGCAGCGTGGAGCCTGGGCATACAGTGAGAGGGAGGCAATAAAGATAATTCCTGCAACTCCTGAAATAATATAAAGGTACTTATGTTTCATTTAAATTCTCCTGATTTTTTTAAGATGGAATTTATTTTGACATTGCTTATCACACGATCAATCATAATAATTTTAATTTTTTCGATTGCAAATGGATTGCAAATGGGGCAAAATCGTAATTTTTTTTAAAAAAAACAAAGATTTTAATATCAAAAATTGATAAATTCTGATTTAAAGAGATGAAAATTCAATGTATTTTGCAAAATTCATTTTTAAGGACTCAGATAATGAAAAAAGGAAAGTCTTTACAGTTTGATGAAAATTTTGAATTTGTTGAAAAGCCATAATAGAGGAAGAAATCCTGAAAGAAAAAGAACAGAAAATAAAAATGATGCAAGATACGGGTCCTCAATTCCAGGCGTGATATAATTTGTGTAAAGATAGTTTTTGAATGATACTGTTTTATCTCCTTCCTGAAGGACATGTGTAAAAATTAGAATTCTGGCAATCAGCGCTGACAGGACAAAAACAAAGATTGCGTTTTTTCCGTAG
>JAOUOA010000237.1 GCA_029880625.1 Spirochaetia bacterium | reverse complement strand
CCGGAAAAATTTTGATGAATTTAAATTGTTTCAGATCATAGAACCAGTGGAGAATAAAAAATGCAATCATCGCCGTTCCTGAAGTTAAAAAAACATAGGAAATGCTCCAGAGATTTTTATTAATGGGACAGTGAAAATTCAGCAGATAAGCTGCAAGAATCAGTATGAGACCGGGTGTAATTAATAAGATTTGGGTTGATGTGAACCTCATGATGCCGCTTACTCTGCTTTGATTTTTAAAAATCCAGTATGTAAGGATTCCCGACTGCATGGTAACAGCAGCAGTTAAAGTGCTTACAATCCCTTCTGGATCAAATCCTTTTGCAGGAGAGCTGGACCAAACATGTGAACCTAAAACCAGGGAATCAAAATACTGAAATACGCTTCCGTTCGGCGAAAGAATTCCTGCCCCGCTGCCGGGAACAGGAAAAAATTCAACAAGTAGAGTATAACTTAAAAGAAAAATAAATGAAGTGATAAGCGTCAGGCGGTAACTGCCAAAAAGAAATAGCGAAGCTGAAATTAAATAGCATGTTCCAATTCTCTGGAGAACTCCCGGGAATCTCCAGGTTTCAATGGAAAAAGTATGCGAAGCCAGAAGTCCGAAAGGAAAAGCAGATAAAAAGAGGCCTATGGCAATCAGAAGAATTGATCTTCGTAAAATTGTAAAATACAAAAGAGGACGTGATGAATCTGATTTTTTTTCAAGAGAAAGGGCCGCGGCAAATCCTGAAATCCAGAGGAAAAAAGGGAAAATGAGGTCGGTTGGAGTCCATCCGTCCCATTTTGCATGCTTCAGAGGGGCGTACATATATGTCCAGCTGCCGGGATTGTTGACCAGAATCATTCCGATGATGGTCCAACCCCGAAATAAATCCAGAGAAAGCAGGCGGGAGCCGGAATGATTTATAAATTTGACGCCGGACATTTTAATTCATTAACATGAATGACAATATTTTCTTAAAAGCAGAAAATTCCATTATTAAAACAAAATATTACATTCGTCTGTGTGCATAGCAATTTTAGGATTTACGGGTGAACTCTTTTGATACAAATTTTCGAAGTTTATTGAAATTATGATTCTCTGAATTATTGAGCAATACAAAAAATCCCCTTAATTTTTTCAGGGTGACAAAGTTAGGAGTATAAGTCAGTATTGTGCCTTCTCTTTTCTGCAAAATTAAATTTGACTGTCTTAATTCTTTGAGATGAAAAGAAAGCGTTTGAGGAGGTATGGATATGATTTTTAATATATCTCTGGGTGATAAGCCGTTTTTACCTTTATTTATGATTAATAAATATATTGCAAGACGTCTTTCATGTGATAATCCGGAAAGAGTTTTCGCAGCCAACTGAATTTCTTTTGATATAAATACCATAATACCAGTATTATGGTATTTATAAATTCTTTCTTGATTAAGTCAAGAATTATTTGATTTATTTCAATTTGCTGCAATACTGGCAGTATGAATATACTTCTTGTATCAGGCAGTCTGCGTGCGAAATCCAATAATACATTATTAATGCATCTTGTTTCAAAAATGGAATTTCCGGATCTTGAATTTATCATTTCAAATCCTGTTTCCGACCTCCCTTTTTTCAATCAGGATCTTGATAGCGAAGAAAACGTGCCCGATTCGGTTCGTGTCTGGAGAAAACGGATAGAAGTATCAGGGGGAATCATATTTTTTACTCCTGAATATGCCCATTCCATACCCGGTTCTTTAAAAAATGCAATTGAGTGGCTTGTTTCTTCTTTTGAAATCATAGAGAAACCCTGCATGGTTATTTCTTCAGCTCCCAATCACCTGGGAGCCGAACGTGCGAATAGCATGCTTCAAAATCTGCTGGTTGTAATTTCTGCAAAAATTTATAAAAATTTATCTGTCTGCATTGGCAGTATTAATAAAAAAATTACCGAAGACGGTTTTCTTCAAAACAGCGAAACAGAAGATATTATAAAACAATCCCTTTTGAGTTTTATCAAAGAACTAAATAAAATTAAGCAGTAATCCGCGTAATTTAAGCATTGAGATGTCTCAGATCATCATTGAGTTTTTGAATCAGGTTGATTAAATACGAAACAATTGTAGATGCAACAATTAAGGGAGCAATTGTTCCTGCAATATATTCTGAAACTCTCAATTCTGTATCTGTCAGATCATAGTAAACCTTGTGGATAATATGAGTGCCGGCAATGGGTACCAGAGTAATCAAAGCGACAATAAATTTTTAATGAATTTTTAAACAAGAGATCTTAAGTTCATACCTGTTTATTTTGACGGAAAAAATTTAATGATGAAAATTAAAATTGGCGTTTTCATCTTATAAAAGGCTGTATATGGTATGTTAATCAATCCCGGCGGCTGGAGGGAAATTATATCAAACACCAAGAAGAGTTGACGCTCAAGCCGATTCCTATCATTCTTGCGTATACCAGTTTTAAAGTTCGATCCATTATGTTATCAAAAAAAAAAGACAGAAACCGCCTTCCTCAGGGAGTCAAGCTTATCCATGAAGACCGAAATCTGATCATTGTCGATAAACCGCCGGGACTCTTAACAGTCAGCACTCAGAAAGAAAAATTTAAAACTGTATATTCTATATTATCCGACACGGTAAAAAGAACCAATCCCAGGAATAAAATATTCATCATACACAGGTTGGACAAAGATACATCGGGAATTCTTATTTTTGCAAAATCTGAAAAGATGAAAAAGGCCATGCAGAATCAGTGGGAAACATGCGAAAAAGAATATCTTGCCCTGATAGAAGGATGTCCTGAAAAAACTGAAGATACAATCGTTTCCTATCTTGCAGAAAATAAAATGAAACGAGTTTATTCGACAAAAGATTCTTCCAGCGGAAAGCTTTCCAAAACATTTTATCGAGTAATAAAAAAGAAAAAGAAAATGAGCCTTGTAAAAGTGAAACTGCTTACAGGCAGAAAGCATCAGATTCGAGTGCATTTTGCAGATCTGGGGCATCCAGTTCTGGGCGATCAAAAGTACGGAAAAGGAAAAGAGTCATCTGTAAGACTTGCGCTTCATGCTTACAGCATATCATTCTTCCATCCTGTAGAAAAAAAGGATTTTGAGTACAAAACGGATCTTCCTGTTTTTCTGAAAAACTTCACTGATACTGAAGATTTATGAAACCCATGTAAATGGCCTATCAATGGCTGTTTTGTACGAATCCATAAACTCATTGACTCTGAAGGCTCGTTTTTCAGGCTTGGTAAGTATGGGGATCAATGTTACAGATGATAATTTTGACCTGGAAGTCATTGAAAAGTCAAGGGAAACACCTGTTCTTGTGGATTTTTGGGCAGAATGGTGCGGACCCTGCAGGGTAATAGCTCCTGCTCTTGATCATGTTGAAAAAGATTATCAGGGGAAATTTGTCCTTGCAAAACTGGATACCGATCACAATCAAAAAACCGCCGGTCGTTTTAAAATCAGCGGAATCCCCGCCGTAAAGCTCTTTATCGACGGAAGAGTTGTGGATGAATTTGCCGGAGCCCTTCCGGAAACACACATCAAACAGTTTCTTGATAAAAATCTACCCAACTCAGAACTAAATGAAATTCGGGCTCTTGCCCAGGAAGATCCTGAAAAAGCATCGGATCTGATTCTTGAAAAAAATATCAGCGGACCGATTGCAGAGGATATTTTAATTAAAGGAAGCATCCATGCCCTTCAGTCGGAAGATGAAAAAACTCTTTCAGCAGTGCGCGCCTATCTGGATTCCATTCCCGAGGAAGGAAGCAAGTATTCAGATGCGCGAAACAGTCTTCATAAATTTATTGATTCCAATCCTCACAAAGAAGAGCTTCATTATATGAAAGTTCTTTTTACCCCCGGAAGCGAAAGAGAGGCGCTGGAATATTTTCTAAAAAAAGTGGAAGAGGACCATCCTTCAAAACGGAATGAAACAAAGGACAGAATTCTGACTTGTTTCTTCCTTCTTGGAAATACAAATCCACTTGTAAATGAATACAGAAAAAAACTATCTCTGATTCTTTTTTAATTCTGTCTTATGAAATTATGCGCAGGACGGCCGTCGTGAAAATTAATATGGAAACTATTCTTGAAAAAATTATTGAAAAACCCGATCTTCATGTGCGCTGGCTTAATACGCTTTCATTTCTTGAACATGTAGGGTCGCGAAAAATTCTGAAAACACAGAGTTCTGATTATACAGATCCAAATACGCTTCGCCATGCGGCGGAAGAAGCGCGCCATGCCTATTTTTTTAAAAAAGTAATAGATAAAATCCAGCCGGAACTTCCGGATTATTCTCGCGATAACCTTCTTTGCGGCTTTTCGGCAAACCGTTATTTCCAGTCTCTGGATGCAATGGTCCATAAAAAAATGAAAAACCAGAAAGATGCAGCACGGCTTTGCTATCTTTACGTGACCACTCTTGTCGAAGAAAGAGCTGGCTGGCTTTATCCAATCTACCAGAAAGCCCTTGAAAAAATGAATTCCCCGGTCAATATTTCCGGCATCATTCAGGAGGAAGAACGCCATCTTGAGGAAATGCATAACGGACTGGAAGATATGGATAAAAATATTCTGGATGAATTTTTACGCGAAGAAGAACGGTATTTTCAGCGATACTATGAAAGTCTGAGTAAATATCTTGCAGAAAGAGAGGTGTATGCATGAGTTCTGGAAAATCAATCTGCGTTCTTTTTGTCTGTCATGGAAATATCTGCCGATCGCCTGCCGCAGAGGGTACATTCAGACACCTGGTTGAAAAAAAAGGACTTTCGCATATTATAAAAGTGGATTCTGCGGGTACGCACTCCTACCATGTGGGCGAACAGCCGCACAGCACAACAAGGAATGTTGCGGGGAAAAGGGGAATCCAGCTGAACCACAGAGCCCGCCAGTTTCATAAAAAAGATTTTGAAGACTTTGATTATATTCTAACAATGGATCAGTTCAATCATGAAGATGTTCTGCGTCTTGCTGATACAGATCAAAAACATGTTATGAAATTCCGCAAGTTTGACCCTCAGGTCAAGGACGGCAGATCACCAGATGTTCCAGATCCGTATTACGGCGGCAACGGGGGGTTCGAAGGCGTTCAGGATATCATGGACAGAACGGCAGAAAATCTTCTCAATTACATTATAGAGTCGCATAAATTAACGTAAAGAGGATTTGCAAATGAAAGAGAAATTAGCTTCTCTGGCATCATGTATACCGCGTTTTTTTGCTTTTTATGGTACTTTGTAATAATCAACACTGATCTGGAACTTTGATACAGTCTCTGTTCTGAGAAACTTAAGCTCTGAGTTAAAAGAATCTTTAAAATCATCTTTAGAAGCAAGATTAACAGAAGCTGATTTCAGCATTTCATCCAGGCGGCTGGAATG
>JAOUOA010000121.1 GCA_029880625.1 Spirochaetia bacterium | reverse complement strand
GCTTCTTTGAGAGCCTGAATGGCTTCTCTGCCTTCGCTTCCAGTATCCAGAGAAAAATCGTTAACATAAAGTTCAATGTGGGAGCGAATTACGCTTTCTTCGAGCGACTGTGCATGATTTTTTATAAAATTCATGATGGGAGCCGTATCTTTTCTTGCTTTTTTAATGCTTTCCGTAATTGCATCTTCCAGACCTTCCTTGATCTTCATTCTGTCTTTTCTAAGGCAGATCCCGCCTAGAGGGATGGGCAGGTTTGTTTTTTTCTCCCACCAAAACCCCAGATCCTGAAGAGATCTGCATCCGTCTTTAGCGAAAGTAAACCTCTCTTCGTGAATGATCAGGCCGAGGGCTTCCGTTCCTGTTTTCAGCTGATGGATAATTTTATCATAACGGAGTGGAATAAATTCAATCCTGCCAGGATCAATTCCCCTGTCGGCAAGGAATAGTTGAAGGAGAAGGAATGCCGTTGTCATCAGTCCAGGCACAAGAATCCTTTTATGTTTTTTTAATAATGTTTCAAGATCAGTCGGTTCATTTTGCGGGCCTGTGATGAAAAGCGGTCCGCAGCCTCTTCCCAGTGCGCCTCCGGAATTTAAAAGTTCATAAGAATCCTGAAGTTTTAATACTGCATAGAATGAATTTTTCGAAACCGAATAACGTTGTTCTTCAAGGGCGATTTGATTCAGTTCTTCTACATCATGAAAAAACAGCTCCACCGGCTGGTCTAAAAACCCTTTTTTCTCCAGGTATCCGAATATAAAGGTATCATTGGGACAGGGAGAGATGGCAATATCGAGACTCATAAGCTTAAATGATTGGATTTATGTTTCTGGGACACAATTTTCTAATCCAGAGTTGATTATTTTTCTCCTGAAGTTTCTTCTGTAAAGGATCCGCTAAAAATTCTCATTATCGAACCTGAAATTGCCATGGCCAAACCTAAAATAACAAATATTTTTGAGAGAAACATAACTCCATTCAGATTCCTTCCATAAGGAATCTGATTTCCCAGAAGAAGTGTATGGAGATTCCCGGCAGGGTCTTTGTAAATTTTAATTTCTACATTTTTTCCGGGCGAAACCAGATGGAAGTAGTCCTGGTCAACCCTTTCAATCCTGCTGTAAGAACGTCCATTATATTGTCCGCTGTAAGAATAATAGTAATGGATGACACCGGCAAATCTTTTTTTTAACGGCCTTTCAATCAGAACAAAGTCTTTTTCGCTGCTTTCCGCCAGATGTTTCTCCAGAGATTTATTTTGATCCATTTGATGGATTAAAAACAATAAAATGCTTCCTGATACAATGAAAAGGATCATCCCCGAAAGAAGACTGAAATTCTGAATTTGAATGATTTTTTCTGAATTCATGACAGGCTGGATATGCAATATAAGGATTTCTGCACTCACTTTGCAAGGAGATTTGCCTGATTCCACAACCTGGATCTTTGTAAATCAGGATCATTTTTACTTTACCCCAGGAGGGCATTTTTGAAATCTGGTTATTTAATTTATTTTTTATTAAAATTGAGGAGTATACATGAAAGCACATGCATATTCAGCAGATTCATCTTCATCTGAAGAAATGGAATCTTTTTACAAAACCGGATTTCAATTTACATCCACTGAAGACATAGAGCAGTATTTTAACCATCTGTCGGAAATTACAGATCGAGTTGCCATGATTAACAGCGATTACCAGACAGATCTGGAAGCAGCCGTCAGCGATCTTGAAAGTTTTTTCCCGGATAGCGACGCTTTACATCAGCTTTATGAAATGGATGAGGCATTTGTTCCGGCATTTTTAAGCCATATGTCGTTTCACAGAGAAATCATAGCAGATATTATTGAACAGGCCCGACAGCTTCTCGTTGAAGAGCGAAGGAAGTATCTGAGAAGACTTGTTTCATACCATAAATCCTTTGTGAAGGACTTTACTGTTCTTGAAAGGAAATTTCAGTCACGTTGATTTTTTTAAAAAATCAGCCGGGTAGAAAATTATTATAATACCTGTCTTAATTGAATTTCCGTACGACTCTGAGTTTTTTTTCGCTCAGCCGGAAATAAGCTTTTGATCCTGGCGGGAACGGATACACTCTTTTATTGTCTGAATCCATGCAGATAATTCCATCCATCTCTGAAATTAATTCCAGAGTTCCGCCTTTCTGTATCTCACCGTAATGCAGACTGAATTTTTCACCGGTCTTTCTTTCTCTTGCGGTAAACCGGAAGAATCCGGCGTTTTTTTCGAAAGAACAGTTCCCCTGGAATGCTTCTACCGGGACACAGTTTGAAAACCATCCTGTTGAACCGGTACCTGTAGAAAGAAGAAGGCCGGAACATTTCTGTTCCTCGGGATCGGTTCCGGCGCTTCTGATCAGATATCTGCTCATGTGTTCTGCAAATTTATTCCGAATGCTGATTTCTGAAACGGCTTCCCCTGTGAATATTTTCTGGCCGTCAGAAAAATGAATTTCACACTCAATTAATGACCAGTTTTCCGTTTCAATTTGATCTGAATCATATTCTTTTCTTCCCGGTTCAGAAAATGACTGAAGGTTGAAATAAAGAAGCACTCCCGATGATGTCTCAGGATCCGAGTTGATGCCCCCGATTGGAATTTCATTTACATACTGGGCAGTATGCACAAAATGATTATCGCCTCCGAGGGAGAGGATCAGAGAGTATTTTGAAAAATCAACAGATGGAAGTTCCTCACGAAACGCTCGGACAGCATGGGGGAAAATGCCGCTGATTTTTTTACGGGCCTCAATCTGCCTGAGATGTGAATTGTAAATTCTTTCAAAAGTATGGTTCTGCAGCGTATATATTTTTTTTGCCGCATCTTCCGATCCGTAAAACATGATATCGCGTTCCCATTTGGAGCGTTTCAGGGCTATGAGTACGGGCTTCATTTTTTTGTACGGGCAGCTGGTCTTTTTTCAGGTTTTCTGGAGCAGTGCATTGCTGCGGAACCTAATAAAAAGTTTTTATATTCAACTTCAGAAAACCCTGCGATTTCAAGTTCTTTTTTTAATGATTTCTGGTCAGGATATTTCCTGGCAGAAGCGGGCAGATAACAGTACATTTCATGTTTTGATCCATGCAGAAGAAATCCAATGAGGGGGACTGCTTTTTCAAAATAGATCTTATGGAAAAACGCAACGGGTTTGAAGTTAACCTGTCCCACATCAAGATTTATATATACTCCGCCTGGTTTGAGGATCCTCAGAATTTCTTTGAAAGTTTTCTCCCTGCTGTTTACATTCCTCAGTCCAAAACCCATGGTAACAGCGCTGGCAGAGTTGCTTTTAATAAATTTTAATTGAGTTACGTCTCCTTTTTTAACCTGTATGGATTTCCCGGTATCTGAGGCTTGAATTTTTTTTCTGAGCGCTTGAAGCATTCCCTCGCTGAAATCAATTGCCTGAATCTTTGCTTCAGGAATCTGTTTATTAAGAAAAAAAGCAATGTCACCGCTTCCTGTACACAGATCAAGAATGAGCGGATTGGTTTCGGATACCATTTCTTTTACCCTGACAGAAACGTGTTTTTTCCAGAGTCTGTGCATACCGAATGTGACCCAGTCATTGAATCGGTCATAACCCGGCGCAATTTCATTGAAATTCTGTTTTACATAGTCTGCCTTTTTTTTATCAGAAGGCAGGCTATATTCTTTTTTTCTTCTGCTTGTCATGGAATGTGCTTGTTTCATATTTGATATTTAGAATGATTTGATTTTGTAAATAATCCGAAAATAAATACAATATGCCATGGGTTTACTCTATACCCGGGCAATCAAGAAAAACAAGAATCTTATGGCAAAAGTGGATAAACCGATGACTCCTGAAGCTTATATGGAGCTTCTAGATTATACAGCTTCCGTTGACCTGGTTCAGTCAATGGAAGCAAGGGGTGACTTTAAATTTAAAGGTATTTTTGCTCTTTTTAATTCCATCATGGACTGGACCAATAAATTCCCCACGAACGGAATCCTCCCCACCATGGAACAGCTTGCCAGAGATACCGGTATCCCTCATGAAAAACTCAAAGAATACATGGATGAAATGCTGGGTCTTGGAAGTTCAAAGGACAGAATGATTTTTTCCATGCCTGCACTGGACTATGTGACGTCTCCTGAACCGGGTCTTGTTCAGATGACAGTTTACTGCAGACCGACAAAAGCAGACGGTACTTCTGTGAAACGGTATGTGCTGACCTATGTTGAAAAAAATGTAGGGGCCATTCAGAAATGGATTTCAAGTAAGTCTACCAATCAGGGTATGGAATATTCAGAATATATTTCGCAGTATATTGAAAAAGGGCGACTTCCAGATTCGCAGGCCGGCGCCGAGATCGCAAGACTGTTCTACTTCAATCAGAATCTTTCGGCGGAAATGAAGAAAATTATTTATGTACTGCATGCCCGGCCTGCCATCCAGAGACTGATCGAAATCGGGCAGCTTGTTCTTCTTCCGGACAGAAATTCAGCAGATTCCATGAACTACAGAGGCGTTTTTTACAGCGATCAGGCGCAAATCCAGGAGAGAATGACGACTCTGGTTAATTATTTTTCCAATAATATTTCTCCGGTGCCTGTTAGCGGAGCCGACAACCAATCTGAATTAAACGAAGCCCTTCGCGTGTTTGACGATGCGAGAATGGCGTCTCTTCCTGCCGGACACAAGCAGGTTGTTTATGAAATAAAGATTCTTCAGCCGAAAGTTCAAAAGCTGATTCAGGAAGAAAGCAGCCGTAAAGAAAGCGAGAGTCTGGAGAAATTTATTGATGATCTTGCGAAGGCTGGGAGGATCGTTGATCTGGAACGGATAAAAAATGTGGATGAAGAAACCCTCGATAAAATCCCTTCCATTTCATCTGTTCTTTATGCAGAATTTCCGATGCAGGGAAGGGTTGCCCCCCTGGTTCTCCATAAAAATGCTGTAATGCCGGCAGTCAAACAGGCAAGAGATGTTTTTGACAGGATTGGAGACGATATGGAGCTCAGAATATTAATTTCCATGGGCGTTGAAAAACTTCTGGATGAGGAACATCTTAAGGCATTTCATTCTACAGAGCAGCGTATGCTTTTTATGAAGCTTCCATGGTTTGTCAGACTCTGGAGATCTCTTTTTGGCCATTCAAAAATCAGTCCTGCAGAAGCCGCAAAAGCAAAGAAAGATATGATGGCGAAAACCACAGAAGAAAAAATCCGCCTTCAGACTGTGGAAGCAAAAAAGGCGCAGAAAAAGCTTGCATCTGAAAGAATTAAATCGTCATCATCTTCTTCTTATGAACCGCCTCCTTCTGAACAGATGCAGGCCGAAGATCAGGAAAAAGCTCTGGAGAGAATTGAAAATGAAGAAAAGGTAAAGGCCATTATTGTCTGTCTTGATAAAGCCTGGGACGAAGGCGCTATGCCGAACCGTACCTTCCTCCTTGAAAATTTTCCGGAATTTACCGAGGATACGTTAATTTTGTTTTTAAAAAAATATGCAAGAAAAGAGATCCTTTCTTTTCGCATCAACCATGATAAACCCGAATATGTCTGGCCTTTTTTAATCACCAAACGTTATTTAAAACAGAAAGGTAAGTCTCTCCTTTCAAAATATTCGGCAATGGCTGACAAGCAGAGAAACGCTTCCATGCCGAATCAGGAACAATTCGATGTAGCAACTTCCCTTGAAGATTTTCTTGGACGGGTACTTCCAAAACTCAGCTGACAGCAGATCGCCAATATCAATTTAAATGATTAATTCTGTGTTCCAAAAAACAAGTTGAATCCTGACATTATTTCATTAACGTGAATTTCTGATCGCCCGGCCAATGCTTTCTTTGAGTGATTGGATCAGTTCTCCCGAACATCCGGCGCTTAAATGCGTCGCATCCATAAATTTTCTGCAGGAAATTCGTTGGTCATGTTCCGGCTCAAAGATAACAATGGATGCTTCCGGGTGAGAACTTAAATGGCGGTCAAGAACAGACTGTACAATCTTTTTTTCCATTGCTTCCGGGTTCCAGAGCTGCGGTACTGGATTGCTGATCTTTTTTCGAAATGGGCCTGACAGCATCGGTCTGAAAAGAATGACAGGAATGCGTTTTTCCGCGAGCAGTTGAATGATTTTATTGAAAAACACGATCTGTGTTTTTGAAGGGTTGTAGGCATATAGATTGAATTTTTTAATTTTGTCTTCAACGTCTTTTTCGATTTGATCCTCCGGCACTTCTGCCAGTAAAAATGTATTTTCCATTCCGCCCAGATTTTCACGGTTTGATTTTTGAATCAGTTCGCGAGCGGCTCTGTTGATGTCAATTCCTGTCATCCCGAAATGCTGTTCTTTCCTGTTCTGCGAAAAGGAACGAAAATCAACCGGGTACCGGTACAGAGCGAACATTTTTTTCAGAAAATATCTCTCTGCAAATTTATATTCAAAGCCTTTGCTGTCTGAAAGGAATGGTTTTTCCATCTGGAAAGATTCATCTGAAGACAGGAAATCCGTATGCTGAATCACAAAAGGGATATCAAGAGAATAGGCCAGAGTGTAGCTCATTGAAGTTTCTGTGAACATAATAAAATCATGTTCAATGATTACGTATTCAGGCTTTATTCCGCTATCGGTAATCCTTTTGATCCAGTAATAATGCTGTGGATAAGAAGCAAGGGGCGTGCTGAAATTGTACAGATAAATCCCTTTTGATGCTGCGAAATTTTTTTCAGCAATTTCTCCGGATCGGGAAGTGCCGAAAACAAATCCCGGGGATTCCCCTTTTTGCTTCCTGGTCATATATTCGCTTTCCAGCTGACGGAAAAGGTCTTCCCTTGATTCGTAGATATAGGGTTCAAATTTCTTCCAGTTTTGAGTGTAATCTCTGACAGATGAAAGTAAAAATAATTTTTCAATCAGAAAGATGATTAAAAAAATAATAAATGGACTTAGAAGAAATTTATGTTTCATGAGATTCCCTTAGAATTGAAAATAAATAAACTCATTACCCTCAGGCGCAAATTTCCCGAGAATTAAAATCAGTATAAAAAGCGCAGCTGATGCAAAGGCATATTCGGCTTTTACGGACAGAACCGGTATTCGCTTTGTAATCTGCATATAGTTCATGAAAAATAACGGAATCAAAAGAAGAATAATGGACTCTATGCTTGAAGATCGGATCCCTTCGCTCATCGTGAAAATCTGCCCAAAAATCAAAAGAGAATGCCTGAGATCTTCTGAATTAAAAAATACGCATCCAACAAGGAAAAAAGCAAAGGTAAAAAGGATCTGCATTCCTGAAATGATAGAACCTGCTTTTGATTCTCTTAATGCGTTGATTTTTTTAAACAAAGAGTAATTCTGGAGCATCCTTTCCAATGAAATTAAGATCCCGTGGAAGGCTCCCCAGGCAATAAATGTATAATTGGCTCCGTGCCAGAGTCCCCCCAGAGTAAATGTAATGATCAGGTTTATATTGGTTCTCAGTTCGCTTCCGCGCGATCCGCCCAGAGGGATAAAGATATAATCGCGCAGCCAGCTTGAAAGAGTAATA
>JAOUOA010000120.1 GCA_029880625.1 Spirochaetia bacterium | reverse complement strand
GCCAGGGGCTTGATCTGAAAAGGCGAATCGTTGTATCCATGTATCAGGATAAAAGCATATGGGCTTCTCCCTGTTTTTTTAATTGGTTCAGCTCCTTTTATGATTTCTTTAGACGAAGGTTTTTTAGGAACTGGCAGGTTTCTATCCGGAATCAAATTTAAAAGAGCCGGTGAAATTATCAAAAGAACTAATCCTGAAATGATCCAGATTATCACAGGATCAGATCCTGTCTGCAGATTTCCCTGTAAAGCAATTCCTTTGAAAATGCAAAAGAAAATATTTTTGATTTGAATTTTTTTACGGGTTCTTTGAATTATTGTCTCATGGCTGAATTAACCAGAAGGGTGCAGATTCTTATGACCGATGAAGAATATGATTTCTTAAAAAGCCTTTCCGATGAAAAAAGAAGATCTGTCGGGGATTTAATCCGGAGCGCTGTGGCAAAGCAGTACAGACCCTCATCGTCAGTTGCGCATCTGTGGGCACTTGATGAAATAAAGGATACGGTTTATCTAAATGAGGATAGTCTGCCATCAACATGAATTCTCTTCTGTATTTATCATCAGCGGAGCTTTCTTTTCTTGCAGGGGAAACGGAATTGAAAAAAGATCTTACCGGAGACCTCAGGAAATATCTGGAAAAAGGAAGTTCTGCCGTTACATCCGTGCATTCTCTTGAAATCATTATTCAGGAATTTTCTTCAAAAAAGCAGTTTGCAGAATTCAGAAACTTTTATTCATCTCTGGAATTGCTTGTTTCGGAAATATTGCGTCCTTCTTCTGAAGATTTTTTACGCGCAATGGATGTATGCGAAATTCACGGTCTTGATCTTCACGAAGCCCTGGATGCCGTCCTTGCTCTGCAGAAGCGAATGAAAATTCGAAAAGACCATCCCGCATCCAAATTGCCGGGAATGGATGTTTGGTGAAAAGAAAAATTATATATGGACAAAGAGTTTGTCAATGTTTTATAGTAAAGAGTATTGGTGGTTCTTGATAGCTCATTATAGCAATATTGCAGAGGGTAAATTTTATTAATCCCGAATTTATAATCAAAAATATTTTTGTGTGCGTTTAGTCTATTTTAATATCAGTTTGATTAAATTGATAAACTCTGGATTGATTAATGTAAATCCGATTACAGAAATTCCAATGAGAACGTGGAATTTGAAATCTGTCCTTTTGAAACGCTCTTCCATTTTCTCTTCCAGATGGAGGAGCTTTTCGTCTACGAGCAAGAATCGCTGATCCATTTTATTTTCCATTGCAATAAATCGCTGGTTTACATAGGTTTCCATTGAATTAAATTTCTCTTCGAATAATTCACGGGTAACCAGAGTTTTTGTGAGATCGTCTTTTATTTCTGATTTTACAAGATTCATTTTCTCTATAGTTTGCCTGTCAACAGCCATACTGATTTCATTAACGGCGTTTTCCATGGAAGATGCAAGCTCTTCTGCTGTTTGTTTGTCTCCCAGACTTTTTTCCAGTTTATTAAATACCGGCCTCGGAATGCTGTACTGCATGTATGCCTCCATACTTTACGGTACATTTTATTTTGTGTCAACAATATACCGTCATTATTATGCGGATCGTACCGGTTTTTTTGTGATTTTTTTAAGAAAATCAGGGATTTTCTTGTAACATTCTTTTCCTTGAGAACAGATTGTATCTGGAAATTTAAAAGGATTTTTGTGCAACTTTTTCAGATGGTATAAGTTGTGATGAATTATTTTTCAGCTAACCGAAGTCCGGAACTCGTGTAGCATAAGATGGATTTGTCTTGAGCCGGTGCCGGATGGGATTAGATCGTTCTTCTACCGCAGACCTGCACGAGCAGTGCGAGTGGTGCAAGGCAAAAAGTCACTGAGGAGCAACGATTCAGTTAGCCGGTGTTAGCTGATGCCCCTGAGAGATGATAATCTATCCAAAAGTTCAAATAACTTTTTCCTCTCAGCCTCAGAAAACATACCATTGAGCCTGTCATTGTATTTTTTTGAATACGGAAGAATTAAATTGTACATTTTTTTGCCTGAGACTGTTAAATAAATCCTGAACACTCTTCTATCATCATCATCTTTCTTTCTTTCTATTAATTTTTTTTTCTGCAATCCATCCAACATCCTGGTGATGCTGGTTTGATCTCGACCAGAAACTTGCACAATTTTTGTTTGCGTTACACCGGGATTAAATTTCAAATAATTAATAATCCCCCATTGTTCAGGAGTTAGATCACTACCAGATTCGTGAATAGTCTTTTGGAATAGATTTCTTAACAATCCATTAGTCTTATAGATTTTATAACCAACTGAATGAGTTACTTCTTTCCATTTTACCATAACAGTTTACTGAAAGCAGGCATTAATTCATACTGCTTCTGAACACAGACAAACAATATAAACCCAGCAAGAACACTGGCAAGCCAAACATCAAAAAACCTCCAATTACAACAGGATAAGATCTACCCCATAAAACAATTTCATAAAAATAAAACAGTACAAATAATATAGAAGCGCCAACACCAAATAAAACAAGGTAGCTGTTATTCAAAATTAGTCCAACAGCGGCAAGGATGAATAAAACACCTACCACTCCAGTAATCATTCCTTTGACATTCACTATATTCAGACTGGCATGAGGCGGCATTTCTTTGTGAATCTTCAATCCCCTGGCTTTATCACCAATGGCAAAAAATCCCGGAATAAATAAAACACTCAACAGAAACATCACGACAATAACAGAAATTTTCAGAACAGACATAAATCATTCTCCCATATATGTATATGCATTAAATGTATATACATATATTTGTCCAGAATAAATTCTCTGAAATATATTTTTTTTCCATGATTTACTCTCAAGCGTTTCTCTTAACGAGCGCCTTTACCAGACATTTTTCAATGCATTGAGCCAAAGCATGGCGAGTATTGGAGCTAGCCCCGCGCAGCAGATCCAAAGCTATCATCAGAAGCGCCGAAAATGCTATTGACTATGTGGATATCCACTTATAATATGTGCATATCCACATAAAAGAGGGGCGATTTATGGAAAAAAAACCAACTTCTGTATGCAGAATCAATTTTCAAGACTGCGATCCGTTTGGCCATTTGAATAATGCTGCATATATCAATTATTTGCTGAATGCAAGAGGCGATCATTTGAGAGAGTATTATGATCTGGACATTTATCAGCATACACAAAAGAGCGGCAATGCCTGGATCGTGAGTAAAAATAAAATAGCATATTTGAAACCAGCTAAATTTAATGAATCAGTATTAATCGAATCAGAATTACTCTATTCAGATAAAATGAGAGTGATGGCGCAATGCATCATGTTTTCGGAGGAGAAAGACTCAATCCATGCCGTATTGTGGGCGGAATTTATATACGTAGACATCAACACTTCGCGCCCCAAAAGGCATGAGCCGGAAATACAGGCTCTATTAGATAACCTTCTTGTTTCAATTGATGACAGGAAGAAATTGGATGATTTTAATTTTGATGACTCTTTAAAACAAACTGTAAAAGAATTTAAAAGTTTGAAATAATATGAAACTTAAAAAAACCACCTTACAAAAAATTAATATTACATGTGTAAATGATGTTGTTAAGAAATTTTCAAGATCCATCGGTATTATTTATGATAGGAAGCTTGCAAAAAACAATATCACGGTGAACCAATTTTCAATTTTATCCTATATTTTTTATTACGAAAATATAGCTCTGGGAAAACTTGCTGAACACTTAAAAATGGATAGAACAACTTTAACGAAGAATTTAAAACCGCTGTTTCGAGAACATTATATTGAAATCATAGAAACCGATGATAAACGTAAAAAAAATTTACATCTGACTCCAATCGGTGTCAAACTACTGGAAGATAGTATTGAATTGTGGAAGGAAGCGCAGCAAACTGTTTATAAGAAATATGGGAAAAAGAATATTCATCAGCTGCTATCATTGCTGCATAGAATATTATAAAATGTAATTTTAGTGATGTGTCCCCGTTTTTAATCATAACCTGGATAGAGAAAATTCTCTATCTCAAGCTGTTTTTTCTAAATACTCCAGAGGAGATAACCCGTTCAATGAGCTATGCTGATGTGGCAGGAAAACGGTAAAATAAGTTCAATTTTACAGGCCAGGCTTTGATAACGGTAAAAACCACGGGAATGGTCTTTGCAAAAAAGAAGCTTATGAACTACTCTTACACTTTATATAATAAAGGTATGAAAAGATTAAATAGTTGAAGCAAATTTCAAAAATGTTACATGATTATATCAACGATTAAAAATGCAGGTATGGATGCCGGGTTTTTATATAAATTTACCCTGCATGATTCATTTCAAATAACGCCCGGGAATGATCCGAAGTTTGCGAGCGAAATCGAGTGAATTTGCCGAAGGGCCGAGCGAGCAAAGCAACGGAGCGTTAATCATGACGGGCTTTCTAAATTATCTTTTCATAATATAACAATTCATTGTTGCCAGAAAATTCGCTCCTGAAAAATGTATACCCAGCTTTTTCATACACATGTATAGCCCGCTCATTGGTAGAAAATACATCTAACCAAATTCTTTTGGCATCGTAATTCATTTTGCAAAACACTTCAAAATTTTCAATAGCCAGCGAACCTATACCTCTATTTTTATCATACACGACAATTCTGCGAAATTCTATTGAGTTGCCGCCTTCTTCTATATTTAGAATTATATGGCCACTCACTTTAACGCCCCTGCAAATTGTAAGATAAATTATGGATTTTTCATTATAAACTTGACAGTGTTTATTATAGAGGTATGGATATATGAAAGTTGATACAGAGGTGTCTTTTTCAAAATCCGCAATGTACTCAAGCTCGGAAAACGAAGTGCGCTTTAATATAACTTCACATGAGTTCAATAATATATTTTTCAACTGATTGTCGTTATAATTTTCTAATTTCAATAATTCATGGTAAGGATTACCTTTCAGTCCAATTATTTTTGCAAAAGCTGCTTCACTTTTGTATCCATCAATTTTTAACGATCGAATAGAATCTTGAAGTATATTCCCGCCAATATTCAACAATCGAGCCATGATTGAAAGATGACGATATCCTTCTTGCTGTTTTACCGGAATAGTTGAGGCGAATATTTCAATTATAAAATTACCTATATTAAATGAAGTAACAACCTCTGTACTGCTTCTGTCCCATTGTCTAAAGTTTAAAAATTTTGAAAACTTAGATTTTACGTAATCTATAAACTCTTCAATGTTATCGTACTGACAAATGATATCAATATCAGACTCAGGTATGTCTATATCGATACAAATAGAACTAACCAAAACTGGATTATAAGATTTAAGGCAAGTGAGTATATTATGCGAATTCAATATTTCAAAAACATGTTTTTGTTTTTCTGTTCCAGTTTTCAGATAAATAATATTTTCCCAGTCAGTTGTTTTCATCGGAGAAATGACTATGTTATTAAACTCTCCTGATTTTTGATATAAATAGATAGGCTATACCAAAAAACGAGCAACTGTAAATAATCAGCCGGGATAGTACTGAATTAAAGTCATATTCTGGGAAATTAACTGCTTTAAACAGGAAATGCAGTATTCCATGAAAAATAAAAAATATTGCAAATCCTATTCTGCTAATATTCCGTGTTCGGTTATTCAGACTTGAAATCAATGCAATTCCAGCGGCAAAAATCGGGATATGCCCCAGAATGAATATATTCATACCAGTTTCATCAGGCATGTTTTTTATAAACGGAAGTAGCCTCCATTCACTTCTTATCATTGCATCAAGTTCATGAGTTAGCAATAAAGAAAATCCAGTCAAAAAAATTATATTCGATATCCTGTCTGTTATGCGCATAAAATAAATTATATTTATTGGTATTTTAAATGCAATCCTATTTTTATAGGTTTACAATACCCAAAGACCAGTATGATTAATTTCGTCTAAATTTAGTTAATCGCCATTAATCATGGGGGGGAAATGTTTTCAGATTGACCTTGCCCTCGTAGCCTGGTATTTTTTTTGATCTATATTAAGTATTGGACAATATTACACCTGACTTTATGGAATATTCCATTGTTCAAGCAATCGCGAAATTATAAGGGGGTATTTCGACAGGACCCTAATTCTCAGGAAATTTGTCGCTCACTTTGCGCGGAGCTTCAGAGGATATAATCTCGCTCCGCGCCGGCTCGGGATAAATTTTGCCTCCGCTGCGCTTCGGCAAAACCCGCGGTACGATCGTATGTTGCAGATATCAATCTGAATATAGCATATTATGCATAACGGCGTGAAGTAGGCGCATAAGTCAGAAGTTGCCAATCAAGATGCATTGTTTTTCGAACCAGGCAGAAAATTCTATTTCAGTCAGGCTAAATTTTGCATAAACATGCTGCTCTGGCCGCCCATGATTCTATTGATTTGAGCCCGTGCAGTCGGCTGCAATCCATAAGAGTTTTCGGAGTATAATACAGAAAAAAGAAATCACTGGATGCCTTTCTAAATATACAGGTTAGATTTTCCCTCCAGTGACATCTCTGCATATAAAATGATGGATCTATAAGGCAGGTAATATCCAGAGACCGGAGAAAAGATTTTATTCAATACAAATCGAAATTGACGTATAATCATTAAATAAAAAGCATGTAAAATTTAAAAGATGGATCGTTATTCCATCAGCTTTATTTTTGTTGTTCTAATCCTGGGTTTCATGATTGGAACAGTATCAGGTTCTCTTCTGGATCAAATTTTCGGACTTTCTGTTTTAAATCAGTCCTTATTCGGAGAATCATATCAGCTGATCAATAATTTCTATCTAATTAAACGGCTGGATGTAAAACTTACGCCTGCAGGACTGATTGGTCTTGGTATTTCCATCTGGCTATTATATAAAAAAGGGTAAGTAAATGTCTACAATCTCAATGAAAAATCTCCTGGAAGCAGGAGTACACTTCGGTCATCAGACCAGAAAATGGGACCCCAGAATGGCTCCATTTATTTTTACTGCAAGAAACGGAATTCATATCATTGATCTGCAGAAAACTGTGCAGATGGCCAAACTTGCGTATGAAGCACTCCGTGAATATACACGTAACGGAGCCCGTGTTTTATTTGTGGGAACAAAAAAACAGGCAAGAGGCGCAATTGAAAGAGAAGCACTCAGATGCGGGATGTATTATATCAATACAAGATGGCCCGGAGGACTTTTAACAAACTGGACTACAATAAAAAAATCCATAGCCCGTCTTAAAAAACTGGAAAGCATGAAAGAAAGCGGAAGCTTTGAACAGGAAGCAAGAACTAAAAAAGAAGCTCTTCTTCTTGAGCGTGAACTGGAAAAACTTTCAAAAGACCTTTCCGGAATTAAAGAAATGCAGGGACTCCCCGATATCCTTTTTGTCATTGATCCGGGCAAAGAAACCATTGCAATTAAAGAAGCTAAAAAACTTGGAATTCGAGTGTTTGCTGTGGTGGATTCCAACTGCAATCCAGAAGACATCGATTATCCTATTCCAGGCAATGACGATGCC
>JAOUOA010000118.1 GCA_029880625.1 Spirochaetia bacterium | reverse complement strand
CAGAGATGCTTGTAAGAGAAAAAAGAGAACATCTGATTCAGGGGCTTTTTGATTTTCTTCCCCACAGAATTGAACTGGATATCTACGGATACGAAGACATATTTGATCATAAATAAAGAAAATCATACCGGAAATTCCGGCACTGTATCGGACAGAACTTCCTGAGATCTTTTATTGAAGCAGAACCTTCCCCATACAATTCAAGCAAGAAAATGAAATTTTATTCTGATGGGATCTGCAGGAGACATGCCTGAAGAGAATCTCTGTCTTTCCCTTTCATAATGCAGGAAATATCTGACATCCGAAAAACCCGTACACAACGGTTTTGAAATGACTTTTTTGCTTCGTTTGAATTCCAGTAGGAAACCATTTTGTTTTTTTCGGGGTTATTTTTTAAATAAGGGGAGTCGCGGAATACGGAAAGAAGGCGCCCGTATGCATTCCTGCAGTCTCCTTCTGAAACTTTTTTTGCTGATCCTTCCGCAATAGATTTTTCAAGATCTTTAATTTTCTGATCCTCGCTGCTTTTATGATTTTGATCTTTATCTTTCTGTGCTTTTTTCTCCTGTTTTGGACCGCCGTGAATTCTGTGGCATTCATGAAGCGCAATCACACTGCGAACATCCATCTGACACTTATAATTTGAATAATTGATTTGTTTCATGCAGAAATGAATCTGTTCATTCCTGCTGGATTTCAGTAAATTTTGCTGCCGTGTAATAACGGGAGAAAGAAGGCCGTCATCCATATGAACCTTAAGCTGATGAGTATAAAGCTTTTCGCATTCAGGAGTTTTTAACGGCCGAAGATCATCTCCTGCAAGACTCTGAACAGAAAAAAAACCAGAAAAGAAAAATAACAGCAGGATTTTAACTGAAGACCGGTCCATTTACTTAAAAAAATACAGGGCAGATCCGTTTCAATCCATTTTCTTTCCGAATGAAAACCGGGGGAACCCGAAAAAAATGCAATTATTCTGAGTTCAGCCGGGCTTAACAAATGCAATAAAGATTGCCCGGAATCCCCGGTGCGTAAATATTGCAGCAGAAGGAAGATGGAAGGATCGGAAGCATATAAAAAAGCCGGTGTAGATACGGAAAAGGGACAGGAATTTGTCGGAATGATACGCAATTCCGTAAAATCCACGCATTCAAAATTTGTCATGGACAATTACGGAAGTTTTTCAGGCCTTTTTGACGCATCATTTCTGAAAGATTATAAAAATCCAGTTCTTCTTTCTGCAACGGACGGTGTCGGCACAAAACTGAAACTTGCCTCACTCTTTCAACGCCATGATACAATTGGGATTGATCTGGTAGCAATGTGCTCCAATGACATCCTGGTCAGCGGAGGCAGGCCTCTTTTTTTTCTGGACTATATTTCCTGCGGAAAGTTAAACCCGGCAATCATGACAGATGTTGTAGAATCCATTGCCGAAGGCTGCCGAAGATGCGGAGCTTCGCTCACAGGAGGCGAAACGGCAGAGCATCCCGACACCATGCATCCAGACGAATACGATCTTGGCGGTTTCATGGTTGGGTGCGCTGAGAAAGAAGATTTGATTGACGGGAGAAATATCGCTCCTGGCGACGTAATTCTTTCGATTCCCTCAACAGGTATTCATTCTAACGGAATGTCTCTTGTCAGAAAACTCTTTCTGAAAAACGGTCTGGAACTCCCCGACTCTGCCGAAGAAAAAGATTTTCTGCTGAATGAAATTCTTCTCAAACCGACAGCAATATATGAAAAAGCTCTCAGACCCATTCTTGAAAAAAATAAAAAAATTCTGGGTATCGTTCATGTTACAGGCGGAGGATTCTACGAAAACATTCCCAGAATTCTGCCTGAAAACACAACAGCCGTCATAAAAAAAGCAGATTTAACGATTCCTGAAGCATTCCAACGAATTCAAAAAAAAGGCGGTCTTTCTGACCGTGAGATGATGTCCGTATTTAACATGGGAACAGGTCTTGCCGTAATTGTCTCTCAGACCAATGCCGATGAAATGATTGAAGAACTTCAAAATGGAGTTTCATCTCTTCCTGACTCATTCTCTGGCAAGGTTGTCCCTGCAGGATTTATCACAGAACAGAATGGAAACGAAAGGGTTATCATTCAGTAAAACTCTGCCCAAAGCCCCCTGTAAGCCATGCATGATACCGTTCTTAAAGGAAAAAGCATTGAAGAACTCAAAACTGTCTTTCAGAATATGGAAGAACCTTCCTACAGGGCAAAGCAGGCTTTTCTCCGGATCAATAAACACCTTGCCGGGACTCTGGATGAATTTACCGAATTCCCAAAATCATTAAGAAAAAAACTGGAAGAAAATCATTCATATCCTTCGCTTCAGATCATTCATTCTTCTCCGGAAGCAGACGGAACAGAAAAAGTGATTTTCAGTGCAGGTAAAGATCACAGAGGAAAAGAAATACTGATCGAAACTGTCTGGCTTGTTTCTGAAAAAAGACGAACACTCTGCATTTCATCGCAGATCGGCTGCAGTCTGAACTGCAGCTTCTGCGCAACAGGAACCATCCCTTTCGGGGGAAATCTTGACGCCTGGGTCATTCTCGATCAGGTCTATGAAATGATCCGGCATAAAAACGAAACAATTACAAATATTGTTTTTATGGGAATGGGGGAGCCGTTTTATAATTACGAAAATGTGATCAAAGCAGCCCGCATCTTAAACGACGACAGCGGCCTGAATCTTTCCGCCAGACATATCACAATCAGCACGGCGGGAGTCCTTCCTTCAATTCACAGATTTACACAGGAACGCCAGCCCTTCAATCTGGCCCTTTCTCTGAACCAGCCTTTTTCTGAAAAAAGAGGCGAAATGATGGATATTGAAAAAAGGCATCCTCTTTGGGATGTAATTTCTGCATTAAAGGAATATACAGAAACATCGGGAAAAAGAATTACATTTGAATATGTATGCATTCCTGAGATGAACATGTCAGAACAGGACGCATTGGAAATCATTAAGATTGCAAAAAAGCTTCCGTCAAAGGTAAATCTGATTCCGCTGAATACAAATTTACAGGGATGGAAAAGACCCTCCTCTGATGAAATGCTTGCCTTTCAAAAAATTCTAACCGACGCCGGAATCCGCGCATTTAACCGCGGTTCCGCTGGCAGGAACGTAAACGGCGCCTGCGGAATGCTGGCGCTGAACCGGAAAAACCGTCAATAGCCGAAAATTAAAAAAATTATCTCTTTTCGATGGGCAGAAAATTTCGTTCCTGTTCTCCTGTATAAATCTGCCTGGGGCGGCCAATTTTAGATGCGGGATTTTCAATCATTTCTTTCCACTGGGCAATCCAACCCGGCATCCTTCCCATTGCAAAAAGGACGGTGAACATTTCAGACGGGATACCCATGGCACGGTAGATGATCCCGGAATAAAAATCCACATTGGGATAAAGTTTTCGTTCTACGAAATATTCATCAGTAAGAGCGCGTTCTTCAAGCTTCATTGCTATTTCAAGAAGAGGATCATTGATTCCAAGTTTTTCCAGAACATCACTTGCAGCTTTTTTAATAATTTTTGCTCTGGGATCAAAATTCTTATAAACGCGATGACCAAAACCCATGAGGCGGAAATTTGAATTTTTTTCTTTCGCCATATCAATGAATTTATCAATTCCGCCGCCGTCCGTATTGATTAAATCCAGCATTTCAATAACAGCCTGATTCGCCCCGCCATGAAGGGGACCCCAGAGCGCACAGACTCCGCTGGAAATGCTTGCATAAATGTTGGCGCGGCTCGATCCCACCAGACGGACCGTTGAGGTGGAACAATTCTGCTCATGATCTGCATGAAGAATCAGAAGCTGATCAAGAACCCTTTCAATAACAGGATCCACTTCATAATTTTCTGTAGGAATCGCAAACATCATATTCAGAAAATTGGCCATATAGCTAAGATTATTTCTGGGATAAACAAAAGGCTGCCCCATTGACTTTTTATAGGAATAGGCAGCAATTGTAGGAGTCTTTGCAAGGAGACGGTGCATGGATATTTCTCTGTGCCGGTGATTGAGCGGATCGGAAGAATCCGTATAATATCCGGAAAGAGTGCAGATCATGGAGCTTAAAATTGCCATGGGATGCGAATCTTTTGGGAATCCGTCATATAACCGTTTCAGGTCTTCATGGATCAGGGTATGTCTGTTAATCTTATGATGGAACTGATTAAATTCGTCTTCGGTGGGAAGTTCGCCGTAAATCAGAAGATAAGCCACTTCCAGAAAGGTTGAATTTTCTGCAAGCTGATCGATCGGATAGCCTCTGTATCTGAGGATGCCGTTTTCCCCGTCAAGAAATGTAATTTTACTCAGGCAGGCGCCTGTATTCATATAGCCGTCATCCAGAGTTACGTATCCGGTCTGAGCTCTAAGTTTCGTTATATCCAGTGCCTTTTCATTTTCTGTTCCTTCCACCACAGGAAGGTCTATTTCTTTTCCCTGAATATTTACGCTTATCACATCGCTCATTTCATTCACCTCTTGCTGCCGCCATTCTTACTGTTGAATATCAATTAATTTTAAAACCCAATTTTTGTAATCATGCATTATTGAAATTCATATTATGGATCACTCATGATATGAATTTTTAGACTTTTTGAAGTTGTTTCACTACAGTTAGATTCAACTTTCATCCCTGACTCCAGGAAATCCGAATGGATCAGGATGTCAAAAAAATCTTGGACTTTCTAAAATTTTGATCAGCTCCTAATTAATAAAACGGATCTTTATGACACTTTATTTCAAGACAGAACTCCAGTCTACAAAAACTGGATCAATGCCCCTTTCGGCAAGCATTTCAGAAACTTCAGAAATGCTTCGTAAATCTTCAATGGAAAACTGGCCGTCCGTATCTTCAAGAGTATAGCCTCCCGGATCTGTTCTTGATCCGGCGCTCATCATTGTTATGCAGATATCCGACATATTATTGCGAAAGTCTGCTGATTCACGTGTGGAAAGAATAATCCCGGCATCGGGCAGATACATTCTAAGAGCGCATAAAAACCGAACATAATAACGGTCGGGAAGCCTGGGGACTTTCCCCAAACCTTCTGCAGGACGAAGCCTTGGAAGCGATACATTGACATGAGTTTTCCAGAAGCGGCTCATTAAATATTTCGCATGAGTTCCCACCATGTAAACTTCCGCAGCCGGGTCGGAAAGACCAAGAAGCGCGCCGATGGAAATTCTTCTCATGCCGGCACGCGCGCCCCGGTCAGGACAGTTCAGGCGATAGATCATATTCTTCTTCATTCCGCGAAGGTGAACCTGCGAATACCGTACAGGGTCATAAGTCTCCTGATAAATAGTAAGTGAATCCATACCTTTGCGAATCAGGCCTTCATACTGCTCTTGTTTGAGCGGATAAACCTCAAGACCGATAGAAGGAAATTTCGGCGCAATAAGCTCCACTGCTTTTTCAAGATAAGAAATCGGCGTATTGTGGTAGTCTTCTCCTGTTAAAAGTAAAATATGCCGGATTCCCTGAGCATAAAGATAGTCAGATTCCCGGAGGATTTCCTCTTCAAGCAAAGTTTTCCTTCTGATTTTATTTTCATGGCTGAAACCGCAGTATGTACAGGAAGAACGACATTCACTGGATAGATAAAGAGGTGTATAGATCTGCATGGTATTGCCGAAGCGTTTTTTTGTAATTTCCCGGGCTTTCTGAGCAATCTCCTCAAGGTAGGAATCTGCAAACGGCGAAAGAAGAGCCATAAAATCATTTTCATTGAGAAAACCGATGTCTCTGGATAGAGCGTTTTCCACATCTGCAGCCTGATAAGATCCCGTAACTCCGTCATGCTTTTTGTTTTCAGAATTGGATGCATAGCGAAATGCTTCCTGACCGGAAATCTTAAAAGCGATTTCGTCAAAAGAAATTTTTTCAAAAAAAGAACTGAACTCTAATTCTACCCTGTGATCCATATCAAGCTGCATAAATTTTTTAATTCAGCCGGCCTTGCGGCTGTTTTTTTTCCCGATGGAATACAAAATCATGTCTGTCATCCAGAGAGCAAAAACGGTTGTTCCCAGTATAATAAAAGATTCGACCGGTCTCCATATAAAAAATCCGCCCAGGATCCCAAGAATACAGCCCAGATATTGAATGTACTGGAGCTGATCCGATGTGGTACGGAGCAGAAGTTTTTCAAGACGGATTTCATCAAACTGCTGAAGATTTTCAAGAATGATTCTTTTTACATCTACCTGTTCAATGAGAAATACAATAGCTTTGAGAGCTGCATTTTCAACAGCTTCTTTATTGGTATCCAGAGCCAGCGGAATCTTTTCAAGATAATCAAACATCCGGTCTTCATACTGCCGGATATCAAACGTCACGCTCTGGACAATTTCTTTAACACGATCGGCCATATCCCTGCCTTTAATCATCTTATAGATGCGAAATACACCGGCCTCGAATCCCTGAATATTTTGAAAGTCAATCCCTTCGATAAATTCACGAATCCGCTCCTGTACTTTTTCCGAACGAAGAAATGCATCTACATAATATTGAAGTACATCCAGAGAATCCTCACGGAACTCTGAATTTGAAAATAATTCATGAAGAGATGAAGACAGCTTTTCTCTGTGCTTTTCAATAAAGCCTGTTTTCTTAAACTGTTCCAGAATCAGATCCGAATTGATAATTTCATCAGAGATGGAATGACTGAGCTTAAATACGATTTTTTCCTTCTGAGAGGGAATCAGCCCCTGCCCGAGGATAGGTCTTTTTTCGCGGGGATAGAAAAGCATTTTAATGGCAAGCCAGTTCGTACCAAAACCAATCAGGCCGGATACACTGACCATACGAAGCAGCCCTGAAAGAGGGACTTCTGTATCCGACCAGAAAAATCTCACACTGCCGGAAAAATCATACCAGATTGAAATTAAAAAAGAAAGAAAGGTAATATAGGGAAGGATTTTAAGAATAAGGAGAATAAAGGAAAACTTCTGTTCCTGCTCTTCAGGATGGGGCGGATGCTCCACTTTTTTAGGAGTAATCCGATGCATCCATTTATCGAGAAACGCATAAAAGAGATCTCCTTTCAGCTCGGGAGAAGGGATCTCGCTGTCCCTTTCATTACCTTCTTGATTTTCTTTTTCCACGGTTTGTTAAAGTATATACTGGCTTAAATCTCTGTTTTCAACGATATCCTGAAGCCTTTTCTCAACAAATTCTCTGTCAATTCTGACATTCTTATCATCTCCCTTTAAATCAGGAGCTGAAAACGAAATCTCGTCAAGCAGATGCTCCATAATCGTATGAAGCCGCCTTGCTCCGATATTTTCTGTTTCCTCATTGACTTTGAACGCAAATCCTGCAAGAGCTTCAATTCCATCGTCTTCAAAATTTATATGCACATCTTCTGTTTCAAGAAGGGCCTGATACTGTTTGGTTAAAGAATTCTGGGGACCGGTCAGAATCTTTCTAAAATCTTCTTCTGAAAGCTTTTCCAGTTCAACGCGAATTGGAAAACGTCCCTGAAGTTCAGGAATCAAATCAGACGGCTTTGTATTA
>JAOUOA010000119.1 GCA_029880625.1 Spirochaetia bacterium | reverse complement strand
GCATCCTTTTAATTGTTTCATCCGCGTTCACTTCACATACACATCAATACGCCAGAAAAATGATTGTCCATGATATTTTCTTAAAAAACCATTCTTTTGAATTATACGATCAACATCTCTATGCGGATGCACATACATTCTGAATGGATGACAAATCATAAACATGAGAAATTTTGATAAATAATGTCCTGCATAGACATACCATGTTTCTCTGGGATATACGACACCGTAAATTTTTCCGGCAAGAGAAGAAGATTTGCCTACAAGTTTTTCCATTTCATCATAACAGCAAATGACACGGTCAAGAGTTACAATGTCAGCCGGTTCAGGCTGAATCGTTTCGTCAGTAAAATCACCTTCTACAAATTCGGATTGATCGAAACTTCCCTTTTCCTCAGAAAGTTTTTTTGCAGCATTAAGATAGGAAATCGAAGCATCAACATCTGTGCTTTTTGAAATACCGGCTTCAAACAGGCCATGTTGAACAGCTCCTACGCCTCCGCCGATATCAAGAAGAGTTTTCGTTTCTGCATTTTCTTTTATAATAAAATCAAGAAGAATCCGCGTTGTTTTTGAAGGGCCTTTTTTTCTGTAGCGCTTAAGCTCTTTTTTTGCTGTTTTATCATCAAAAAGACGCTTCACGCCTGTACACTGTCTGCAGCTCATAAACCCGGATTATTTAATGTATGGAATTTCAGGCAATCTTTTTTCCAATGCCAATTTTAGTTTATCCTAGCAATATATTGGCTTTTTTCTTTCTCTTCTTCAGATTAAGCGTTATTGTTTCACCGCCAGCTTTTTTGTTTAATTTAAAAAAAGATACAATCTTTCGCAAATTTTCAGCCTGAATGCTGGTTGCTTCTGCAGTACCGGCCAGAATTTCAGATGATGAAGCATTTTGCTGTACAATTCTATCATGCTGAAGCATAGCCTGATTCAACTGTTTGATCCCGGAGGCCTGTTCTATTGAAGACTCAGCAATTTCTTCAATTAAATCTGCAGTCTTGCGAATCGAAGGAGCAATTCCTCGTAATAATTTTCCAGCTTTTTCTGCTATCTCCACGCTTGCTCCGGCAACTGAATCAATTTTGTTCGCAGCCCCCTGGCTTTTTTCTGCCAGTTTCCTGACTTCGGAGGCAACAACCGAAAAACCTTTCCCATTATCACCTGCACGCGCCGCTTCAATAGCAGCATTCAGTGCGAGCAGATTCGTCTGATAAGCTAAATCATTTATAATTTTAATCTCTTCAGCGATTTCATGCATTGCAAATATCGTATTTTGAAAAGCATCATCACCCTCCATGGCTTCGCCTGAAACCTTTCTTGCATTTATATTCGTTTTCTCAGCGATTTCACTGTTGCTGCTTACCAGATGCTGCATTCTATCCAGAGAAGCGCTTATTTCCTCAACGCTGCCTGCCTGTTCTGATGCGGATTGGCTTAAGGAAAATGCTGTAGCAGACAAATTATCTGCTCCGATAGCAAGAGCTTCCGATGAGGTCAGAATATCGGTTGCGATGGAAGTCAGTTTTTTTCTCATTTGAATCATTGATCCCATAATACCTGTGTAATGCTCCTTTTCCAATTCCGTATCCAGTCTTCCTTCAGCGATATCATTTGCAATGCGTGTCACCTGGATCGGATCGGCGCCCAGCTGCAGTAAAATATTTTTCTGCATTAATAAAAATATTAAAGTAAATGCAAACAATAATCCTGATGAAATAAAAAATAACAGTTTCATCTGAAACAGGTGATTTTTCTGCTTTGAAAGGGACTCTTCTACCTGCTTTTGCGACATTTCCTGAACTTTATTCAGTCTGCTGTTAATATCCAGCGCTGTTCTGTCAAATTCAGGCATGTATTGATTTCCTGACCCGGGACCGTCAGAAATATAAAAAGATGCCATTTTTTTTCCTGTATGATAATATTCATCAAATGATCTGGAAAGTCCATTCAGTTCTGCTGTATTGCCTTCAAGAAGCTGAAGTTCATTTAACAGAACATAAAAGAGTTTTGCACTTTTTTCTGCCTCAGCAAATCCATCATCAAGTCCATCCCTTGCTCTTGTTGCACTGATATCAGACAGCCATTGTTGTACCTGAATTGTTGAAAGCTGAAGTTCCTTGGATTTCATTTGAATGGGATATTCAATTTCTGACAGTTCTTTTATATCTGAGGAAATTGTATTTATACTGTACCAAAAAACAAAAAGCTGAAAAAATATAATAATCAGAAGTGAGGCCATCAGAATTACCAGCTTTCTAGCCAGTTTGAAATGAATAAATTTCATAGATACCGCCTGCTACATAGAATTTGATAGAAATATATGCAGAATTGAAGTTTTTTTATATTCAGTATATAGTTTATAAATTTAAATAATTTTCAATAAAAATAACTTGTAGATTCCAAATTCTCGGAAAATTCTTTAAAATAATCTGATGTTCTGCCTCCAGAAAAAGCAAAAAAAAAGGGATTCATTTGAATCCCTTTTTTTCAAAAATTATTTTGTTTTTGTGATACGATATTTTATTTAACTTTCTGATCAAGTTCGCCTTTTGTATAGCGGACGGACATATCATCAAGAGAGATGATCTTGATTTTTGAAGCATGTCCCGCACATCCAAAAGCTTCATATCTTGCTTTACAGATTTCTTTCATTCCCTTTGTTGATTCTTTGAGGAATTTTCTGGGATCGAAATTGGATTTGTTTTCAGACAGGTGCCGTCTAACCGCTCCTGTAGAAGCCATACGAAGATCCGTATCAATATTTACTTTACGAACTCCGTGCTTGATGCCTTCAACAATTTCTTTTACAGGCACGCCGTAAGTCTGACCCATATCGCCGCCGAAATTATTGATGATTTCCAGCCATTCCTGAGGAACCGATGAAGATCCGTGCATAACAAGATGGGTAGATGGAATTCTTTCGTGAATTTCTTTCACTCTCTGGATTGCAAGAATATCGCCTGTAGGCGGTCTTGTAAATTTATAAGCACCATGGCTGGTTCCAATTGCAATCGCAAGTGCGTCTACATTGGTCTGTTTAACAAACTGAGCCGCTTCTTCAGGATCAGTAAGAAGCATGGAATGGTCAAGTTTTCCTTCAGCTCCATGTCCGTCTTCTTCGCCCATTTCTCCGGTCTCAAGAGATCCCAGGCATCCAAGTTCGCCTTCAACAGAAACTCCCCCGGAATGAGCCATATCAACAACAGTCTTTGTTGTATTCACATTATATTCAAATGAAGAAGGGGTTTTCATGTCAGCCATGAGCGATCCGTCCATCATGACAGAACTGAATCCTGACTGAATGGACCTGAGACAAACTGCAGGTTCAGATCCATGATCCTGGTGCATCACTATAGGGATATGAGGATACATTTCCGTAGCTGCGATAATTAAATGACGAAGGAATGGTTCGCCTGCATAGGAACGCGCTCCTGCAGATCCCTGCATAATTACGGGACTGTCTGTTTCGTCTGCGGCCTGCATGATTGCATGAACCTGTTCCATATTATTTACATTAAATGCCGGCAGGCCAAAATTGTTTTCTGCTGCATAGTCGAGCAGCTGGCGCATAGAAATTAAAGCCATATGTTTATTCTCCTGTTAAATTGCAATTTGAGCAATTTTCAAAAAGTGCGGCTGTTTGCATAGCTATTTTTAAGAATCTGATTTTAGAATAAATCCGGCAGCATCAATTAAATTCTCTGCCATAAAAATTAAATTAGAAGGAATTTTATCTGAAGGTGCAATTTTATTGAACACAAGAATTCCCTTCATTCGGACTTTTTCTCCCGGGATTATGTCTCGAATTCGATCTCCAATTAGAAAACTTTTTTCAATATCAATCTCGTATTCACTGAGAGCCTGATCCAGAAGGCCTGATTTGGGCTTTCTACAGGTGCAATGATCTTCATCAACATGGGGACAATAATATATTTTTTCAATATGGATACTATGCTTCTCAAGTTCCTCCAGCAGACGTTTGTGAACCGCATCAAGCTGTTCAGGGAGGATTTTACCCCGGCCCACGCCGGACTGATTGGTTAAGATAAAAAATATATAGCCTGCATCGGATAAAAGTTTCAGGCCTTCTGCAGCGCTGTCTTTCAGTTTGATGATTTCAGGATCATTTATATATCCAGGATCATGATTTAATGTTTCATCGCGGTCAAGAAATACGGCTTTCATTCAGGTCAGTTTTCACAGATTCATACGAAGTGTATAATAAAATTTTTGAATTTGAAAAGAAAATTTTTAATTTGTAACTGAAAAAATAATTTTTTCAGCAACCTGATTGAGACCTGTTGTCTTTAATGAAGAAACAGCTGCACAGTCATCGTAAATTCTTTCTGCTTTCCAGTTTTTTATTACTCCGGCTTTTTCTTTCTGATTCAGTGTATCCCATTTTGTTCGTACAAGCAGAAACGGCACATGATGTTCTTTGCAGTATAAAATTATATTTTTTTCTTCTTCCCCGAGATTTCTTCTTGCATCCAGCACAACAAGCATCAACCGGATATCTTTCTTCTGAATAAGGAAATTATCTACCATCATTCGCAGTTCTTTTTTTTCTGATGAAGAAAGTTTTGCATAACCGTATCCCGGCATATCAACAAAATAAATTTCTTCCAGTCCGAATTTTTTAAATGGAACAGAAAAGTAATTTAACAGCCTCGTTTTACCGGGAGTTCCTGAAGAATGTGCAAGATTTTTATGCCTGCATAAAGCTGAAATCAGAGACGATTTTCCTGAATTAGAACGTCCAGTAAATACTACAATCGGGATACTGTCATCCGGAGCAGATTGAACAGAGGGATAGGAAGATTTATATGAAGCTCCTTTAAAAAAATAATCTTCCCCCATCAGGGGAAGTTACTTAAAGTAACGTAATTTTTCAACTTAAAATTCATATTAAACCGGTCATTTTATGAATTACTTTTCCAATTTGATTGATATCATTTTCCAGATTGGAAATTTTATCCCATTTTTCAGTATTTCTAAAACTTTCCATTGTATTGATGAAATTCATATAATTTTCATTCAGAATCTTAAGGGAAGAAGATACAAAATCACCAGACTTTTCATAGCTATTCAGCTTATATCGCAGATATCTTTCATGAGACAGAGAAAGAGCAAGGCGAATTTTTAAATCAAGGATTTCATGGCTGTCGACAGGTTTTTCTATAAAATCGGCTCCTCCCTTTTTCATCCATTCTACTGCAAGAGTTGTAGATCCAAATCCGGTAAGCATGATTGCAGGGAAATACGGCTTACTTTTTTTAATTGAATCCAAAATTGCAAGGCCGTCTGCTTCCGGCATAAAAAAATCAATTAAAGCAGCGTCAACTTTATCATTCAAAATAATATCAAGACCCTTCATTGAATTGCTTTCTGCAAACACTGTATAAGATAATTTTTCCAAAGATATAGAAAGGCCTGTTCGGATAATTTCATCATCATCCAGAATAAGAATTCGTATTGATTTCATCTTTGCCATCACCAGTATAGACTGGTTTAACCGATAAATTACGACAGAAAGAATCGTTATCAGATGCATTATAAGGGTAAAAATTTCCTACAATGTTTCAAGCAAGTAAATTTGGATTTTTAAGATATAATTCGTCTTATATGTTTAAGAATTCAGAACAAGCTAAACCTATTCGAAAATTCCCCGAAGAAACTGTTCATAAATATCTTGGTTCATGCTTTCCCTTTCAAAAGCCTGCATAGCGATTTGCACAAAATTAAATTTTTCTGATTCCGTTATTTGATTTGTATCTGATCACCGCCGAATTTTGGAGAGGTTTGCAGAATAAAAACATCAAGAAATGCTTTTGCACGTGCGAAATATTCACGAATACGTGTTTTGTAGCCGTCAAATCTGTTCACATCTCTTGCATTATATCCTACGATATTTATACCGTGATTTCTTCCTATAAAGATCGCTCTTTCGTTATGAAATGGCTGAGATATAAACGTATACTGTTTCAGCTGAAAAACATCCCTGGCACGAATGACAGTATCCAGTGTTCTGAAACCCGCATAGTCAAGATAGATTTTTTTTTCGGGAATTCCTCTTTTCAGTAAATCGTTTTTAATTTCTCTGGGCTCATTATAATATTTTGTGGAATTATCTCCGCTTACCAGAATGTACTGAATTTTTCTGTTCTGATATAAATAAACGACAGCATCAATTCTGTATTTGTAGAAACGGTTATTTCTTCCGTCTTTTAAATACTTTGCAGTACCCGGCACAAGTCCGACTCGATTTTCTGGAAGATCTTTAATCTCTGAATATAAATATTGCTTTGAATAATCTGATATATAAATTGAAATATAAAATACAATCCCTATGCCTGAAGCAGTGCTCAGTGCAGTAAAAATAACCCATTTGAGAATTTGAATTTTTTTTAATTTCATGGATTTTACATACACAATCCTGATCGGATTGTCAGAACTTGTCAGTTATAATAAACAGATCCATAACCAGCTTACGATTCTTAAAAATAGTTGCAATATATATTTAACATTTCATATTGATATTCATCATAAAAATATTTTAAATGCATCCTGGTCGCAAAAAACACTCTTTACAAATCTTCTCAAAATAATGAATATCTCATTAAAAAAAACCGAAATTTTATGTTTTATCAAACCTTTATTATCTGTATCGAATCTTTTGACAATGAGTTAAGCAGATTTACTGAAAAAGATCATACTGAACAGAGCCGTTTTCTTTCTTCAGAAGCGCATCCCTGAGTCCGCTTTTCCTGATGATTTTTTTATTTAAAGATTCAAAAAGAAGTTTCTCCTCTCCGAAAACAACAAACTTTTCTTTCGCCCTTGTAAGAGCTGTATAAAAAAGCTCAATTGACAGAATCGGAGAAGTATTTTCCGGCAGCATAAATAATACTGAATTAAATTCGCTTCCCTGGCTTTTATGGACTGTCATAGCAAAAGAAGGCTCAAAAAAGGAGATCATATCCGGAGGGAAAGAACGGATATTTTTTTGATCTTCAGAATCATAAAAATATGCACGAATTTCATTTCCGTTGTTCCATAGAATCCCGGTATCCCCGTTAAATAAATTAAGAGAATAATCGTTTTTCTGCACCATAATTGGAATCCGGCTGTAAAACCGGCCTGAATGACCAATGAGATTTTTTCTGCGTAAAAGTGAAATAATGTAATCGTTAACTGACTCAAGACCGCGAATCCCTCTACGATGAGCTGCCAGAACCCTGAAGCTTCCGGTATAATACAGGGCTTCCTCGGGAGATTTCGCATTGATGATTCCGGAAAAACCTTCAATCACAGCCCGATCAAATTGAGTTTGAAAAGCACCTGTATATATTCTTATATCGTCTTTATTAAAACATTCGACAAGATTTTCTTCAGAAATTTTTTTACCGCTGTATTTTTCACGAAGTAGCTGCGAAAGATTTCCTATTCCGCCTGAGGATTTAAACCGCCTGCTGACAAAGAGCTCAGAAACATTTTCCTGAAGAACAGATTCGCTTTTCTTATCAGTTAACGAATTACAGATAT
>JAOUOA010000202.1 GCA_029880625.1 Spirochaetia bacterium | reverse complement strand
TCAATCTTGCAAATGCTCCAAATTTTCTAAATTTTGTATGCAAAAAAACATAGTTCATATAGCCGTATCTGTCTTCTTCTACAGCATAATGATCTGAAATCGCTTGAAAATCTCCTGGGTAAACTCCGAACCATACCGTATCGTCAAACTTAAATGCATAGCCTGCTTTATCCAGTTTTACAGCTGCTCCTGCGCCTGCGGTTACGCTGAAGTCATTCCTGTTGATGACAACTTCGCCTTCCAGTCCGTAAGTAATGTCCTGTAATGCACGCTTATCGCCTCTGTAATAATTGTATTTGGGTGCGTTGAGATCTGTAAAATCGGCAGTGGTTCGAGAGTATTCCGATTGATCAATTCCGACAATATTGTGATAGCGAAAAGGCAACCCAATATTTACAATAAAATCTTTGTTTTTTCCTGTAGGCGTAGCGACGAGCATCCCGTAAACATCATAACCGTATGATGCGCCTGATTTACCAACAGCCATATCTTCCAGTTTGACATTATTTCCGGAGATATCCAGTCCTTCCGCATTGGGTTTGTGATAACCTTCACCGTTTGCCAGCATAACATGAACACTGTAGTAAGTATTTTTATGGATAAGCGATATGCCAACATCTCTGGAGGCTCCAAGGCCTGTTTCATCCCAGACGGCTTTTCCTGCAGAATCCAGGTAGCGGTGTCCCCAGGATCTGACCTGATTGTACTGGGTTTGATTCTCTACTATCGGAGTATGCTGCTGACCGATTCGTAAATTATTTTTTCCAAATGAAATCGGTAGTGGAATATTGGTATAAGCATCTTTAATATAGAATAAATAATCGTTGTGTTCTTTGCATCCGGTGGGGGATTCACATCCGTCGCCGAGGGCTGCCGCACGGGCTGTATCGACTGTGATTCTGTATGCATACCCTTTTGCGAACCCTTTATTTACCTTTCCCCGGAAATTCACCCTTGCGCGTCCGACTTTAAATCCGGCCTTGTCGCTTCCGGCTTTGTCAGGAACTCCGTTAACCGATCGGTCAAGAAATTCATAAGATGACCAAATATTTCCTGTAACCTTAAATGTACTGTTCAGGGCTTTGTCTTCAGGTAGATTTTTTTTCTCTTCTGGAGGTTGATCTGACCGGGTTTCATCTGTTTGTTCAGAAGGCTCCGGTTTTTCTTTTGTTTCTGTAAATTTTGGATCTTCCCATTCTGTTTCATAAGCATAAAGATTACTGGAAGATGCTGATAATACCAGAACAGCAGTAATGAATGCATGCAAAGTTTTCATATTAAATTTCTCCAATTTCCATAAATTCTTTTCATTTTCATGCATCAACTTCTATACCGTTAACATTACAATTTTATGACAGAAAAGCGACAGATTCTGAAAAATTTTATCTTCAATCAGTCATAGGACTGGGAATATATTTATTCTGCAGGTGAAAAAATAATATCCAAAAGAATTCTGCTTTGAAAGCCTGCAGTCGTGATCCTGAAAATTTGGAATTATATTAAAAAAAAGGTAGATGATCATTTATTTTTGCCTTTCAGGGAATCGGAGGCTTCTTCAGGAGAGCTGGCTCTTGGAACAGCAATTGGCATGTTCTGGGCATTGACTCCTCTTGTGGGTATTCAGATGTGGCTTGTCTCCATTAACTGGTTTTTTTTCCGATCGTTGAAGATCAGGTTTAATCTGGCTGTCGGCCTTGCACTTGTATGGATTACCAATCCCGTAACCATGCCTGTCTTTTATTATACATTTTACTTATGTGGATACTGGCTTTTTTCTTCTCTCGGTGCCGATGTACATTTTGTAAATTACGATCTTTTTAAAGATACCCTTTCCAGAGCCAATGATATGGATCTCTGGCATGGATTATTTTTATGGGGAAAATTTATGGTAATTGAACTGGGCTGGCCGATGCTCATTGGAAGCTTTACAATAGGTCTGCCAACTGCAGTTCTCAGCTATCCTGCAGTGACCTTTTTAATCAAACGTTATAGAAAAAAGAAATTCGGCAAAACCGCTCAGTCATGATCGGTTTTGTCTTTTGACTGAACAGAATCAGAAAGTCCATGGGGCGTATAAATCAGAAATTTATGATCCTCTTTTTGAAAGTAAGAATCTTCAACGCCGCTTAAAATTCTTAACTCTCCTCTGTCCAGAAAAACCCCTTCACAGCGCGGACACTGGTCAATTTCAAGAGATCCTACCTTGCGTACTTCCATTGAAACCGCACAGACTGGACACATAAGAGCCCGATTTTTTTTTTCTGAGTGCGGAGCAGCGGAATCGGAAGGATGTTCTTCATCTCCGTCAACTTTCTCTGCAGAGTGCGAACCGTGGATCGAGTGGGCGGCCTGGATATCAGAAGTCAGATTTTCAGGCCGTCGAGGAAATGCTTTCTTTACAAGAAATTCCCACATAATGAAATAGGATAAAAAAATTCATTTTTTTTTACCAGCTAAAAAAATAGGAAAGCAATGATTTCTGTTTTTTTTCAGAAGTGATTGTAAATGGATAATCTATGAAATTTTGCAGCAATTGTGGAAACCCGGTAGAACATGCAATCCCCGGCGGCGATGACCGTCTGCGGTTTATCTGTAATTTCTGCAATACCATTCATTATGAAAATCCCAAAATTGTTGTGGGCTGTCTTGCAGTTTATGATAAGCAGCTTCTTCTTTGCAAAAGGGCTATTGAGCCCTGTTACGGCCTATGGACTCTTCCAGGAGGATTTATGGAGAACGGAGAAAATGTGGAGGAGGGAGCGGAAAGAGAAACACGCGAAGAAGCCAATGCCGTGATTGAGATTCAGGGGATCCATGCCGTTTACAGCGTACCCCTGGTCAATCAGGTTCACATTTTTTTCAATGCAGAGCTTAAAAATACTGATTTTTTCCCTGGAAAAGAGTCGCTTGAAGTAAGATTGTTTCATGAATCAGAAATTCCATGGGATGAAATCGCATTTCAGTCTGTTCATTTTGCTCTGACTGCCTTTTATTCAGATCAGAAAAACGGCAGTTCAGGACCTCATCTGGGAACCTACACCAGAAATAAATAAATCATCCCGGGTTCGGGAAAGGATCGTCTTGAATCAGTCAGAATACTGAAAAAAATTCAATTGCCTGTCCGGGAAATTTTACTCCTTGCAGAATGACAGAGTCATAAAATTGTTTACAGATCATTTCCCTGTGTTAATTTTATGTCAGGAACAGCTTCTGGAATGAATAATGAATATCCTGTCATGATATTATTTTTGTAGACCGGCAGACATCCCTTTCAATTAATAAGGAAAGGGTTCCTTGCTAAAACAAATCAAGCAATCAGAAGTTTTGATTCAAAATATTAGTAATTTAAGCTTTTTAAGGAAGAAAGGTTATGAAAATTCAATCTGTTAAATTTAAATTGATACCGGGCATTTTGTTTCTGCTGAGCGCATTTCCTTCAGTTCATGCCATTGGAACTGTGGATACAGGATGGATGTATGTAGAAAAAATTAAAAAACTGGAAAGTCGGGGACTTTTCTTTGATTCATGGGAAGGGATCTTTGAAGTAACTTCATATGATAAAAAAGAAAAATGCGATAAGAAAAAAGAAGAGTGCTTCACACCTGTAGATAAAGATCAGCCTTTCAGTATAAGAAAAAATAATTCCAAAGCAGTTCAGTTCTTAAGAAAAAAAGATGTAGAAGGGGATTTCCTGATCAGATACAGAATCCATCGAATCGAAAAGCTGACGCTTTCTTCCCGGTTTGAAGTACTGGATATTATTGAAATTGAAAAAAAACCTCCAGAAAATTTTCCCAGAAAACTGGTTGTGAAGCGAACCGGTTACAGAAACTTTAATGTGGAAGGCGAAGTCCTCAGATTCGGAAGGCAGGGGATCTGTTTTAAAACCTTCGAAGGAATGTACCGAGACAAAAGATCGGGTAAAGTTCATCCATTTTCTGTCACTCAGAAAGAAATGGCAGATTACGTTTACACAGCCATGAAATATTCTGAGCCTTTCAATATTGGAATCAGTGATGCAATCGCCAAAGCGGTTCGAAAATCAGATTATGACATCTTCGAAATCAATTATGATGAGAAGGCTGGAAGCTCCCTTGTAGAATGAGTTTGAAATATTTTAATTTCTCATCTGACAGGATTTATAAAAGAGTTGCATTTTTAAATGGAAACTGCGGAGTTTCGGACCGATTAACAATCACAGGGCAGATCGTTGATGTTCCCATCACGGAGCACCAACGATCGCAGAAATGGAACTATACTCACTCTCTTCCTGAAAACATCATTCGAAGTATACGTCCATTCATGGATATCGGAATTTCCAGCATTAAAAATCCTTATCTTAAAATGGAAATCCTTCAGGCCGACAGTATTGAATTATCGGAAAATGCAGAAGTTGTATACAGCTCCATTCCATTTTACGGCGATGACATCGGATTTTTCAGGGAAAATATTAAAAAAAGCCTTAATCCTGGAAACTATATTTCTAAAATCTATTCATTGAAGCAATCAGAGGAATCTGACGAAGCAGACAGCAGCGATGAGTGCACTGTGATCGGCTACGGCAAGCTGACCGTACTTCCATCTGAATATTCTGATTATATCATTACATCGGACATTGATCAGACCTTTCTGGATACTCCTTTAAATTCTATCCCCGGCCTTATTGAAACTTTATTTGAAACCCCCCGGTTCAGAGTCCCGATTCCGGGTATGCCTGCTTATTACAGAGCTCTGCAGACAGCTGGAGGGCATCCTCTTTATTTTATTTCTGCATCGCCTCACTTTTACAGAAGAACTCTCTCTTCTCTTTTCGCCATGCACGGCATTGATCCTTCGGGACTTTATCTAAAATCGTTTTCAGGAACCATGGATGGAATTGTAAAAAAAATCATCAGTTCTCTGATTAATCTGGATAAAATACTTGAAGGCGGAGTCAAGCATGCATTTGACCGGTCGGTAAAGTATCTGGGTTCCAGCATGTACAATCTTGTGGACCAGGTTGCCTATAAACTGGTTGCTCTTCTTGAGCACCGCCTTACACAGCCTACCGGAGCAAAAGAAATCTTAATTGGAGACGATATCGACAGCGATTATTTTATTTTTACGCTTTATCAATTTCTTCTTTTGAGCGAAATCAGCGGCGAAAATCTGACAAACTACCTCTATGAATTAAAATTTCAGGACCGTTCGGCATTTACCTCTGACAGCGCTGACCGTGTTGCTGAACTCCTTGAAAAAAACCGTAAAATTCATGGAAATATCAATTCTGTCTCTGCAGTATGGATCAATTCTGCAGGGGATGAGCCAAAAGAAGAGTTGATGAAAAATACAATGGCCAAGCTTCCAGGAGATATTTCCACTGAAAAAAATTTGAATCCTTTCCGCATTTATGAAAATACTTTTGAACTGGCTCTGATTTCCATCGATTCGGGGGCGTTGAATCCTGAAAACATAAGAGAAATATGGAAAGAGCTGGAAGGGAAAACTGTAAAGGGGATTCAATACAATCATGCATATGCAGAAAAAACAATAAATTCTTTTCCCTTTCAAAATGCGGATAAAAAAGAACTGATTTCCTCCATTAAAAACAATTAAAAAAACCCTCCTCTGTTTGATTACCAAAACCGGCAGAAGCAAAAAAATATTACTTTATCTTAAATTCGTGGGAAACATCGATTTTTATAAATCATTTCCCGGTATCTTTGGATCAATTTATTTTATATGTGATCCATTCACATTCTGGATCTTCCTGAAAAAAATTAAGCTCATTCTGAGACAAGAATGAGCTCATAATACGATACTCAGAAAATTGTTTTATGCCGATCATCATTTATGGTGTGAAAAATGATTCCAGGATTATAAACCAGGAAGACAGGAATTAAAATTCGTATATAATCATCACTCCCACAATTTCTTCTGGAGATGGATGTGAAAAAGAAATGTTTAGTTTTAATTCCCATTGATTCAAAAATTAAAACAAAAAAAAGAACTGAATGAATGCATTCATGCTGAACTGCAGAA
>JAOUOA010000117.1 GCA_029880625.1 Spirochaetia bacterium | reverse complement strand
ATAAGCAGTATAAGTATTTTTGTTGTAAGATAAACTTTCTGGTTCCAGTTTTTTAATTTAATTCCCGAGCCATTTTTATTGCTGAAAAAAATACCCAGTATGGCTGCAGCCGGATAAAAAATATAAGTATCCATGATAATGTAATCAAAAAAGGAATGGCTAAAAAGTGCGATCAAAACCATTAATTCCGGTAAATATATATTATCTATATTGTTTCTATTATGATAAATTTGGTGCAGTATTGAAAGGGCAGATGCCGCAAGCAAGATCAGTCCGGCAATCCCAAACGAAAAAAATATATTTATTGGTACACTGTGTGGATGAGGAAGCTTTTGAAATCCGGAAATGAATTGAATCATATTGCTGCTGTTAAGCAGTAAATTGCTGTTGATTTGATAAATTTCTTTAAAGCTTCCTGCAATTCCGAATCCGAAAAGAAATTGATGTTCCATTGTGGCAGATGTATAAAATTTCCAGATATCAAATCGAGTCAATATTGCAGGGTCGGTTAAAATATTGGGAAGCAGGAAATATAAAAACAAAATGAAGATTAGAATAGCCATTCCGGAAATCATCAGAAGATACTTTCCAGGCTTCATGTGAATGCGGAAATAAACCAGTGGAATGAAGGAGGCTCCTATTGCAACCAACCCGGATCTGGATTTCATAAACAATAAAAGAATAATGCTTACAGTTAAAATCAGAAATAATGCATACCTCTCTTTATTTCCCGGAAAAGTATTTTTGGAAAATAAAGTTCCAAGTATTAAAACAGTGTAAACGGCAAAATAACAACCATAGGAATTAATATTAATGAATGCAATTTCCGGATCGAGTCCGGTATAGGAGCCATGAAGACGCAAAAGAGCGGATTTTGAGAAAACGATAAGAATAGGAATCAGCAGAATGGCGTAAGAAATGATGAAATGCCTACGAAGGATGTAAATATTTTCTGTTTTGATTGATCTGAAAATAAAATATAAAAGTAATGCTTCTATTAAAAATAAATAACTGTTAATTGAATCTTCTTCAAAACTGTATAAACCTAAAGAGAAGGACCACAGAATTAATATTGAAGCAGCGATAAAGTCGAAGAAATTTATTTTTATATCGGTTTTTATTTCCTTCAGGAAGAAAATGCCGGTTATGGTGTATATTAAAAGAGGGAGCGATCCCTGTGTAAATGCAGAAAGGTAATAATAGATGATGAAAATATTTGATGAAAACAATAAGGTAACAAGGAAAATCAATTCAGAACTTTTCTTGCGTAAAGTAATTGAAATGACAAATATCAAATACAAAAGATAAGATAACTTCAATACTATCGAAAAGTTGGTGATTTCAGTCTCCGGTAATGCTTGAATTCCCACAGAGTGCATGAACAGGACAAAATAACTGGATATGAAAATAAAAAATATTATTCGGGGTTCGATTTTTAATTTATATTTAATTAAAAAAACTGAGCCTGTAATATAAGCCAGGATTGCAATGGAGAGTAAATCTGAAAAAGACTTTAATCCGATTCTGAAAAATATATTGCTGAGAAGAAGATATGAAAATAGAGGCAGAGAATAGACTGCATATTTTATAATTTCTGTTAAGTTGTTATTTTTCAAGATATTCATACAGAGTTTGTAGTTTTCTATAATAACAGATTGAGATTCATTTAAAAGACATAGTCAGCATTGTTGATTTCGATCAGCTTTTTAGGGAATTGGATTTTAATATTTTTATTGATTTTTTTATAATCAGGAAGAACTATTTTAAATAAATAAATATTTTTTAATCCCAATAAACCTGCCAATTCCCTGGCCCTGTCGGCTGAAATATTTGTGGGGAATATGTAATTTCCGTTTTCATCTCTAAAATAACCTTTTTTGTATTCAAAGAGCTGTAAAGATAATATTTCACCATAATGGAAATTTACAATATAACGTGCCTTCTCAGCAGGCATTACAAAATCTTTTCCTGGATTATATTCATCAGGAGTGACAAGGTCGAGTGTGTCATCCTGGATTAAAATCAAACTGTTCTGTATTTTTCTTAGTTCTGATATGTCAGGCTTAAAACCAGTATAATCGCCATGATTTGAGAATAATGCCATGAGTATGACGATAAACATTCCTGCCGCAGCGGTATGTCGAAAAAAATAAATCGTCACTTTTTTCCTTTCAAAATAGAACTCCGCTGCACCTGCAAATACGATGAATAAAAGCGGCGCCGATTCGTATAAATATCTTCCGAAATAATTTTCACTGCCGTTGTGAAAATATAGACCATGAAGGAATAGTTGGATGAATGGTGTGATTAAGATTAAAAGAAATTTTTCGTTTGAAAAAATAGCTGTTTTTTCTTTATAAATTAGATAAATTCCAGCAGCAAAAACAGGAAGATAAAGCGGGCTGAGAACATTATTAAAGGAAAATAAAAAAGAAGTCATATTCAGCAGAACTTTAAGAAATGTATGTCCCATCGTTCCATAGGTATAAAAACATCCCTTTCCTTCTCCCCAGCCCAGCGACTGACATCCGGGGTTGACGTATTCGCTCATGTAATCCCGGAGAAAAATAAGAGAGTTCATATTATACAACGATGCGTATTCTTTAAGGGAAATATATGCGATAAGACTCAGTCCGCAAATCAACAAAGCGCCGGAAAAATCATTTGCAGCGATATTTTTCAGATTCTTTGTTCTTGTTAAATTAAAAAAGTAAAATGCTTCAGAGAGAAGAAATGATCCGATTAACACAACAAAAATCTGAATTCTGGTAAATGCCAGGAAAAGTCCGGAGATCAGGAATAAAGCTGAGTATAAAGCAAAATTTCTGGTAAAAATATTTTTGCGTTTTTCGTATGCAGCCAGCCATGAAATGAGCATTAAAAGAAGAAAAAATTGCGCAAGATGATGCGACATGTAACTGCGGGATAAAAAATAAGTCAGCGGAATGGAAAGGTAAAAAGCCTGTACAAAAATGGAAAATTTTTGGGATAATTTTAATTTTCGTGCAAGTGCATATAAAAGAAGCGAGTTTGCAGCAGTCAGAATACTGTTTATAAAATGAATGAGCCCTAGAAATTTAAAAATAGTAATGAAATAGGAAAAGCCATGCTGATGGGTGCTGAAAAAAGTATCGCCTTTATGAATAATGTACGGAATTACAAAAAGATCTTTCACTTCAGGAAATTTTCCCATTAAAACGCCTTCAGAGAAAAATAAAGACTGAATGAAATATGCCATTTCATCTTCAAGACGGGGAAATGCCGGTCCCTGAAGGAAGTGCTGCACGATCTGAATTAATAGAAAAATTCCAGAAAGAATGAAGGGAAGAATATTTAAATTAAGAATTTCCTTTTCTTTAATAAATACCCTGAACATTGCATGGATGCTCAGATAAAGTGCGGGAAGAAGAAATGTGATTTGCAAACTTTTTATGAACAGCCACTGCCATTCTGTGCTTCCGTCCAGTACAATAAACTGAAGAGGTATATTGATTATCATTGCTGATAACAGGATAAAAACCAGTGGGAGTATGAACTCTTTTTTCAGATTTGATTTTGCGTATATGATAAAATATATAATTGCTATGATGGTAAAAAAAATAGAAACTCTGTGAAGCAATGCGGAATTTAGAACAAACTGAAAATTAGTTTCTGTGAAAAGGGATACGCGAAAGACGTTTAATCCAAAATGACTGGATACAATGATCAGCAGTGGTATGGATAAAATCCCAATAATGATTTTTTTTAATTTTGAGTATTTCAAATTAATTCTGCTGACACAATCCCGAAATTTAATAAGACCATTTCTAAATATATCCTGAAAAAAATTAAAAATGAAAAACCATACAGGAATATCATGTATAATTGAAACCCTGCAAAAATCAATAAATTTTTTAGTAATCAAAATATATTTTCAAATAGAATGTTTGGTTACCTGTTGAATTATATATGGTTTTTCGGCTAGATTCAGCTGGGGGGAAAAAATTCAATTTCAGTTGCTGATTGTATTTACAGTTTATAAAACTTAAGTAAAGCAGCCAATTATAAATTCTTCATTCTGGATCCTCCTGAAATTATAATGGAGAAAAATCAGAGGAAATCCGGCTATACGAAATCAGCCTGTGCTGAAATCTTAAGATGCGGTCCGAGACAAAAATACGAATCTGGGTGAAAACCACGGTATGGGCTGATTTAAATATATAAAAATGCTGTTTTGGAATCAAATTTTTTACAAGAGCAATGTGAAGTATTTGACATGATATTTAAAACAAAAATTCTGAATGAAATCTTAAAACCAAGAAGTATATAATGAAAATAGCAGTAGCAGGTACGGGATATGTTGGATTGTCAGTTGGAGTTCTCCTTGCACGGCACAATGAAGTTGTTGCCCTGGATATCATACCTGAAAAGGTAGATCTTCTTAATCAAAAAGTCTCTCCAATCGAAGATAAAGAAATCCAGGAATATCTAAATCAAGAAAATTTAAGGTTCAGAGCCACACTGGATAAAAATGAAGCATATCAAGATGCTAATTTTGTAATTATAGCGACGCCTACGGACTACGATCCAGAAACAAATTATTTTAATACCGAATCCATTGAAAAAGTAATTTCTGACGTTCTCGCAATCAACCCGGATACAACCATGGTTATCAAATCTACAATTCCTGTCGGATATACAAAAAGTGTAAAAGAAAAATTCAATACTCAAAATATCATGTTCAGTCCTGAATTTCTCAGGGAAGGGAAAGCACTTTACGACAACCTCTATCCCAGCAGAATTATTGTAGGCGAAAAGTCGGACAGAGCGGTAATGTTTGCCGGTCTTCTTGAAAGAGGCGCCATCAAGAAAAATGTGTCTGTTCTATATACAGATTCTACAGAAGCGGAAGCAATCAAGCTTTTTTCAAATTCGTATCTTGCCATGAGGGTTGCGTATTTTAACGAGCTGGATATGTATGCGGAAAAGCATAACTTAAATGCGAAAGATATTATTGACGGAGTGGGTCTTGATCCCAGAATCGGAACCCATTACAACAATCCCAGCTTCGGATACGGCGGCTACTGTTTTCCGAAAGATACAAAACAGCTTCGCGCTAATTTCGCCGATCTTCCCAATAATCTCATAGGAGCCATTGTTGACTCCAACGAAACAAGAAAAGAATTTATCGCAAATCAGATTATTTCCCGAAAACCGGGAACCGTTGGCGTTTTTAGGCTGGTAATGAAGAGCGGAAGCGATAACTTCAGAAGTTCGGCAATTCAGGGCGTTATTGAAAAGCTCTTATCCGGCGGGATTGAGGTTGTCATTTTTGAAGAGGTCCTTGATGCGGATGAATACAACGGTTGCAGGATTATCAAAAATCTTTCAGAATTTAAAAAGAAATCAGATGTCATTATTACCAATCGACTCAGCGATGAATTGAAAGACGTAAAGGAAAAAGTATATACAAGAGATGTGTATAACAACGACTGAAGTTGTAATTTCTAAATGAGTTATATGTGGTATATAAAGACAGAATTGGGATTGGAATACAGGGGTCAGAACTCTTCAGGATCTCCTTTTTTTATTTCCCTCCCTGTAAATTTTGAAATGCAGGATCATCATATTTTTCCAAATTACGTGAATCCTGAATTTTTAAATGCTTGTTGACTCGATAAAATTCAGGCGTTGTAATTTGAAAAGTATGCATCTGTTTCAAATCAAGTTTTTTCTGCAAATCGCTGGCTTTTTCTGCTGAGATGTTTGAAGGAAAGTAAAAGTTGCCGTTTTGATCTGAAAAATAACCTTTGCTGTATTTGTGAAGAATTACCGTCATTACTTCGGCGTATTCATCGTTTATGATATAACGTGATTTTTTATAGGGCATGGAAAAATTCTGATTGTCATTGTATTCATCCGGAGAAATCAGATCGCTTTCATCTACTTTAATTAAAATCAAACTGTTCTGAATCTTTCTGAGCTCTGAAGTAACAGGTTTATAGCTGTTAAAATTTCCATAAACAGAAAAGATTCCCGTTAAAACTGCAATAATCATTCCTGCTATAAGAGAATGACGGTAAATGCGTATTGCGCCTCTTTTTTTTATAAAATATGACTCTGCGCCTTTTGCGAATAAAATAAAAAGAAAAGGACTGGATTCGTAAATATACCTTCCAAAATAATTTTCGCTTCCATTGTGAAAGTAAAGTCCATGCAGCATGAGCTGCATCAATGGGATCATAAGGATTAAATAAAAAGGATCTGTATTGAAGATGTTCTTTTTTTCTTTGATTAAGATATATATTCCTGCAGTCAATAAAGGAAAAAATACAGGGCTGAGGATATTGTTGTAGGAAAAAACAAATGAAATCATATTCAGGAATGTTTTTAGAAATGTATGCCCCATGGTTCCATATGTTGCAAAACAACCTTTTCCTTGTCCCCATCCAAGAGACTGGCAGCCGGGAATTGCAAATTCTGTCATATAATCCTGAAGAAAGATCAGTGAATCCATACTGTAAAGCGATGCGTATAATTTAAGTGTTAATATGGAAAATAAAATAAGAATCGCAAGGTTCAAAGCGCCAGCCACACTTAGCGATTGTATTTTCTTCAAGCCGTTGTTCTTTATAAATTTGGAGACATAAAGCAGTTCAGCAAAAGACAATGAGGCGAGGATAACTGCAAAGATCTGTATTCTGGTCAGAGACAGGATTAAACCTGCGGCTGTGAAAATAAATGAATGTAAAATAAATTTTTTATTAATAATATGAATTTTCGATCGATCTGAATAAAGATTGATCCAGGAAATTGCCATCACGAAAAGCAGAAATTGAGCAAAATGATGGGACATATAGCTGCGAGTTAAATAAAGCGTTAATGGAGCCGTAAGGTATGCAGTCTGGACCAAAATTGATGCATGTTCAGATAGATTCAGTCTGCGAGATAAGTGATAAATCAAATAAGAGTTCACTGACGCAAAAGCAATATTAATAAAGTGAGCCAGTCCGGTAAGTTTTATTAGCGTGATCAGATAAGAGAACCCATGCTGATGAGCGCTAAAATAAGAATCGCCGTCATAAAATATATAGGGAATCGCCATAAGTTCATGGATCCCTGAAAATTTTCCTTTAAGGATTCCTTCTGAAAACAATAACGACTGAAGATAATATGCCATTTCATCTTCAAGTCCGGGAAGGGCCGGGCCGTAAAAAAAATAAAGAAAAATTTCAAAAATTAAAAATACAAGGATTAGTTTGAAAGGAGCATCCCGGGTAAAAATAATTTCTTTTTTTGGGATTAAACGTTTCACTGAATTATGAATCCCAAAGTAAATGACAGGAAGGAAAAAAGTGAGATGCATACTTTTTATAATAAGGGCAATCCAGTCTGTTGTGCCGTCCAGCTGTACAAACTGAACGGGTAAATTCATGATAAATGAAGTGGAAAGAATCAAAGCGGCATAAATCAATAAATTGTTTTCAGTTAAAAATTTTTTGTGTTTCAGAAAAATAAAGATTGAAATGAATATCAGTAAATAATTGAGCCTTTGTAAAAATGAAGAATTAATTACAATTGGCGTATATGAAGAAAAGAATACCGGGAAACGGTAATTGTATGGGCTGAGATTGCTGTATATAACTGCCGCCATTGCAGAGTAACATAAAAGCTAACTA
>JAOUOA010000116.1 GCA_029880625.1 Spirochaetia bacterium | reverse complement strand
GGAATGTATACGGTTCTCAGGATCTCCATTTTGCTTGCTCCCAGAGTATATACTGTATCGACGTAGACTTTTTCCACTTCGTCAATTCTCTGAACTACCGTTGGAAGAAGAAAAACAAAAATACCGAAGGAAAGAAACTGTACCTTCATGTTATCTTCAATACCAAACCAGGCAATGAAGAGTCCCACAGCAGCGGTAAGCGGTATGTACCGGATAGCGTCAATGTACTTGCTGAACAGATTGCGGAGAATGGGAAACATTCCAAAAAGAAATCCCAGGGGCAGGGCAAGGGCTACAGCCTGCAGATATCCGAGAAGATTCAGTCTGATTGAATAAAATGTATTCCACAGAAGATAATCCCCTGACCACATATCGCCGAATGACATAAATACTTTTAATGGTGGAGGAAGAATTAAATGGCTGATGAACCCGGATAGGCAGATCAGCTGCCAGATGCCGAGTATGATCAAAAGCCCGCCAAAAACATACAATTTTGCTATCATACATCCAACCTTATCGGGTAAAGACCATTTATCCCGTCATTCAATTTAGCCTGTCAGACTCAAATAAAAAAATTTTACAGTCCTGCTCACAGAAAAACAAATCGTTAAGATTTTCGCTGACAGGTGAAGCCTGCCGGAAAATCATTCTTGAATATTTTTTATTGAAGAAGTTCAAAATCCGTTCTGCGGTTTTTTGACCTTCCTTCAGGAGTATCATTAGTATCTACGGGCTTGTCGGGTCCGTTTCCTACAATCACAAAACGATTTCTGGAAAATCCGAAACGCTTTACCAGAAAGTTTGCGACGGCTTCTGCTCTTTTTTTCGAAAGCTTGATATTATAGTCTCTTGATCCTGTATTGTCCGTATTTCCTTCGATGCGAACCCGGCTGTTTGCGAATGCTTTGGCGATGGATCCGAATTCTCTTTCAATGGTTACCCTTGCATTGTCATCAAGGGTGGAGGACTGTGTCGGGAATGTAACCGTAATTCTTTTTGTGGCAAACGATTTTGCATTGGCAAGTTTATCTGTGGGCGCAGAAAAATCGATTTTCCCTTCTGCTGCATGCTGGGGACCTTTTAATTTAATACTTTTGATGAGCGAAGCGTCGCTGACAAGGGACCAGTCGGAAACTCTTGCAGGAGCAAGTCCTATACGTGCATATTCAATGCTCATATCCACATAGAGATCCTCAGCGTTTACACCCTGATAATCTGAACTGAGGTCAAAAAAGTTTAAATTATCGCCGAGAGTTGTAAGGCGGACATTGTCAATTGCTTTCAGACAGAAATCAACAGGCTGGTTGAGACCTTCTGCAAGAATTTGAGCGGCCTTTTTCTTTGCCGTATCGGATGAATTGATTTCGGATGCTCCGATCAGCCACCCTTCAACAAGCTGCTCAAGAATTTTTTTATTTTCTTTGAGATATTTCTCTTTAACAAAAAATCCGTCAGCGATGATATGACTTGCGCTTTTTGTGTTTTTGAGGATGATTGCTCCCGGGACATTCGTAACCAGATCTTCGTCATCCGGGCTCCATACAACAGCAGCATCGACGGCATCGGCTTTAAACATTTTTGCTGAATCAATTGCAGAAGGAACTTCAACAAGTTCAATGTCTTTCAGGCTCATACCTGCAGCTTTCAGCATCCAGATAAGAAAAGAATGGGAAGGCGTTCCGAAAGCAACGGAAACTTTTTTCCCTTTTAAGTCGTTTACGGAATTAATGCCTTTTCTGGCAACAATGGCATCCCCGCCCCGCGACCAGTCCGCCTGGAAAATAAATTTTGGTTTGTAATCGATCAGAGAGTCCACTTCCGTGGGATAGGCGTCTACGGTAACCCATAGAAGATCCACATCGTCTGATTTCCATGCGTCGCGTGAGGTGATAAAATCATCAATGACGATAAAATCCACGAGAAACTTATAGTCTTTGTAAAATCGTGACTGCGCATTCGCCTTGAAGCCTTCATTGAAATACTGGCCCCCTGCATAACCGCCCCATGTGACGACTCCGACACGGACGATGGGAGTATTTTTGTCCACTCCTTCAGGAAGTTCAATGCTGCTTTTGGGAATCAGTCCGGAAAAACTTCCTGAGCTCATGAAAAATTTATAAGCTCCGAACAGTCCGCCCACGATGACAAGAGCGATCAATATTTTTGCTAATGGTGTTAATTTTGTTTTCATTCCTTTCTCCCGTTAAAATAAATCAGAATATTTCCCTTTGGCGGTTAAATTGTGACCGTCCGATTTATCTTTGAGCAGCGTGCTTTCTTTTTCCCACTGCTCAAGCGAAGCAAAACCCTGTTCTTCAAAAACTGCATTTTCAAGATCCACACGGGCAAGTACATTGGAGGACAGCTCCATAAATCGTTCCATTTCTCCGATTTTCATGGAGACTTCATCGGCAACGGAATCCATGGACATGTTGAAAATTTCCATTTTATCCGGATCGCCTTTTATGATTTTCATGGCCGATGTAAATGCAGAATGCCCCGCTTTGATGGCTGTATATTCTCTTTTTCGGATATCCACTTCGTTTTCCGTATCTTTAAGAAGATAACTTGCATTTTCATAAACCCGCATGAGCATCTTGTAAACATTTTCCAGTTTTTTCAGAAGGACGGAAAGGCTTTCGTTGGATTTTTTGAGGCGTTCTGCCTGACGAACGCTAAGAGATGCGATTTTAGGATCATTTTTATCCTTTGCTTTTTTGGCAACAGCAAATTCCTTGTTCATTTCGTCTTCATTTTTTGAAATGACATCCTTGAGTTTTCTGATTTCCTGCTTTAAATTTGTAATATGCGAATTCATTTTATCCAGCGATTCTTTAAGGTGATCAATGTAAGAATCGAGAATTTTTAAGGGATCAATGGTGATGATGAGCCCTGTAAGAAAACGCATGAGCATTTTGTAAAGATACCATATAAGAGTACGGAGTCTTCTGTCGAGAATCATATAGATAACTGCAAAAAGAGCGATCCCCAGTATGACAGCATAAAGCGTATTTTCCAGAAGGATAATAATTGTGGGCAGCATCACATACAGCAGGTAACCTCCGCCGATAATCATTACTGCAATAAAGAGAGCCCCTGTATTCCCTTCGGGTCTTTGCCAGAATGATTTAGTTTTGATATCATTCATAATATTTCCTCACTTAACGTATTTTTCAAGTTTTTGAATGTCATCTTTTATTTTTGTATGGATATTCTGGTATGCGGCAGTAAATGCAGAACTGGCGCTGCTCAGTTTATCTTTTGAACCCTGGATTTCTTTTTCCAGTTTTTCTTTTTCCTTGATGGATTTTGCAATTTCTTTTTCCAGCATAGCGATTGTATTTTCTTTTTCGGTTATATCTGAATTTTTTGCTGAATTCAATTCATTGTTAAACTCGCTGTTTTCTGATTCCAGCAGGGAAATATAAAAATTTGCTGATTCAACAAGAGACTGTTTGGTAACACCAAGAGTTTTGGCTGTTGTAAAAACGGTCAGAAATGCAGTGCTTTCCGGTTGACCGTTTAGAATGAGTTCTTTGATGGCATTTCTGTATTCAAGATAATCAAATCCATCCTGATTTTGAGAAGCGATCACTTCACTGAGCCGATCGATCATTTTTTTTACATCGGAGTTTGATGCGGCAGAAGAAGCTGCAGCAGGAGATGGAGATGATTGGGCAGAAGCGGGAGACGGCTGTTCAGAAGATGCGGGTGCAGCAGAATCTTCCACCTCTTCTATGAAAAGGGATTTAATTATTTTTCCAGTTTTTTCTATCATAGATTCCTCCGGATGATTACTCATGAGCCCCATTCAGTATCATCAATATTCTCCCGATTTATATTTTTTAAGGATAATGTTTAGATTTTACCGGATCAGCAATACAATCAATTCTGAACTCTATTTATTATAAAATTACCAGTCCGGATGAATTCATGAATGGTCTGATCTGAATTTCTAAATCAGTTTCAATTATACATGATGTTGATTTGAATTTAAATATTCAAGGAAAATATTTATTTAAAATAAAAAAGACTGCTTGAAATACCCTTTCGGAACTGCTGAAATATGATTTTCACAGTATTCTTAATTCTTTGGTTCTTTATCTGAGGGTGTTTTTTGTATTTCCGGCCTTTAATAAATCATCTATCGATGGAGGAACTCCGCTCAAATTCCTAAGAAGAGTCCCGCAGTGCGGCCCTGACTGTGACAGCATTCAAGGATAATGGTCTGAAATTGAAATCAGACAGTACTTTTTATCGTTAGAATCATAAGGTCGATAAAACTGTATAAAATCAAATTTGCTGTTTTTATAGGATAAACAAATGTCCGTGAGAATCTTTAATTTCAATTTTGAAAAAGAAATATTTTGCGCCGTATCATTCAAATTAGATGCGATGTTGATTTTTTTTGGATTTTATCCTTTCAGCACGAAGGACTCTGTACGAACAGGAAATGCCTCTGAAAAGAAATGAAGTAAATGCAGATAAATATATTGATAAAAGGTTGACATAGATAAAGCCTTGATTAAATATCAAGGTTCCTGTCTTTTATGCTGCTATAAATTTACGCATAAAGAGAAATCTGGTTTTATAATAACAAATGAAACCCAGAAGTTTTATGGTTTTTCTTAAAATTGTCCATGCAGAAATTTTCAATACCAATATATATATATTGGTATCCAGGCTATTCTATTGATTTCAATTTTGCAGGGTTGTTCTGTAGATGGATTTCAAAATAATACGCAAAAAAAATTTTTCGTTGATCTGACAGCACAGAAATGGCATATTAAACAGGGATTTTCAGATATTCAAACGGAACTGAATTCATTTTCGTCTGAATATTATATACCAATAAAAAACTTTCCCGTTATTCCAAATAAAATATTTAATATAAAACCTGAAAAACGCATCAATCATTTTTTCATGACTGCAGATTTTCATCTGGAACCGGAAATTCTTGAAAGTTCGTGATCCATCGGAATTTATTTTTCCAATATAGGCCAGAATGATGAAATCTTCTTAAATGGTAAAAGCATCTGCCGGGAAATCCATACAAAAAATGGGAAATTTCTGAAAGTCAAAACGGTTGACGGACTGAAAATTGTGCCGAATTCATGGCTGTTGATTTATTCTACAAAAATAAATTTCCCTGGCAGGATGGTTTAAAGCAGTGAGTCTTTCGCTTCTTTATGTCTTTTTAATTTTTTGCGATATCGATTTTTTTAAAAAAGTTAACGATACATACGGACATCGGGCAGGGGATTTAATTCTGGCATCGTTTACAGATCTGATCCAGGATCAAAATCGAAAAGATATAGACTGGCTTGCAAGGTACGGAGGCGAAGAATTTCTCATTATTAGTCCGGAAACAACACTTTCTGATGCGGCAGCTCTTGCAGAAAGAATTCGTAAAGCAGTAGCCGAACATCAAGTCGTATATATTGATATTACCATAGGAATTACTTCCAGTTTTGGCGTTTGTGAGTTAAGCCATGATCAAATGCCTGATAATGTATGGGAGTTGATTAAAATTGCCGACAAGAAACTCTATGAATCCAAAGAAAACGGCAGAAACAGGGTCACCTTTTAATCAATATAAATCTTATGGTCCTTTATTAAACAGTCCTCCGTATGCGGCGTCTGCAGGAGGTGGATGATATTTTCTATTCTTGAATTCTTGGTTTTTCGCTATGCTTTTTGAAATCTGATGGCGGCAGCCGGGTGATTTCTTTAAAGGCCTGATTGAATTCTGATTTTGATGCGAAACCGCATTCAAATGCGATATCGGAAAAGTCTTTTTGAGGGTTTTGTTCAATAAGATTTTTTGCATGGTGTATGCGAAGAATCTTCAAAAAATGGATGAATGTTGTATTTAAAATTCTGCTGAATATTTCTGAGAGCTGATCCGGACGAATGCCGATGCTGTCAGCCATTTCCTGAAGTGAGTAGTTGATTTGAAAAAAATCTTCTGATTTTGATATGCTGTGTATTTTTTTTAGAATGCTCTCCACATTTAAATTTTCTATTTTCGATAAATTTATTTTATTGTTAATTTCAGAAAATATTTTATTGTATTCTTTCTCCAGATTTTCTTTTTCGATTTGAACTGCTTTATATTTATCATATAAGACGCTTACAATTAAAATCAGGATAAAAGGGAAAGCATAAGGTCCGCTGTCGTATGTGATGTCAAGATAGGGAAGAATTCCTGCCAGGGTCAATGTTCTTGCAAAGAGGCTGCTTCCGACAATAACCAGGAGAAAAAAAAGATATTTTACGTAATTCCCTTTTTTGAATAAAAGATAAACGGTTGTAAGCAGAAATACAGGATAACAGACAAATGCAACGATCAGTGTCCATTGAAGAAGAAAGGCTGTTTGCTCAATTGCAGAAAGATAGATAGGAAACACCATAACAAAAAGAGCTGCATATACATAGTACAGAAGTCTGGAGATTTCGCGAAGTTGCAAAAAGCGGATTAAAAAATATATGATCTGCTGCAGTCCTGCTGCGGCGAGAAGAAGAAGAAGTCTATCCTGAAACCAGGGTATTTCAGGCCATAAAATATAAGAGTTACCTGATATCATCATGAAATAGAAAGTGAAGTTTACAATAATGGCTATGAGGAAATAAAACCTCCTGTCACGTGTGATTCTGCCGAGATAAATTAAAAATAAAATGCATACAGATGCAGAAATGATGTAAGTCCAGTTTGTATACCTGTTTTTTAACTTCATTTCAGTAAAGCCAGCTTCCCTGTAAGCCCGGATCCAGAAAGAAATTACGCTTTCAGATTTGACGTGGATATATATTATTTTAGATTCGCCTTCATTAAAATGAATTTTTACAGTAGGGCTGGAATAAGGGTAGCTCCATTCTGGAAAAGGATGATCATCCCCTGCAATGCTGTGAGTAAAACTGCCATTGTTTCCAATATAAAAATCAACATGGTCCAGTTGATTTGCATTCAGATTTATAAATAACGAAGATGGAAAACTGGAATTGGTAATTTCTGTTCTAAACCAGTAATGGCGGGAGGAATAGCCGAAGTTTACATTAGATTTTTCAAGTTTCTTCCATCCAGTATTTTGCGGGATTTCCTCAATACTTAAATTTTTCTCCAGTGCAAGATACTGGATGTTGGGAGCCAAATTAAATTGCTGAACTTCATAAGGAATCTCAAAAGGCAGAAGCGGCGAAGGTAGTAATAGGATGTAAAAAACTGCTGATGAAATTAAAAAAGGGATGCTTTTAAACATCCCTTTTTTAAATATTTTCAGCCCAGAATGAACTGATTTTATATGCTGAACCTTAATTTCTTCCTGAAGCTTTAGCATATACCATTGCAGTTGTTCTGTAAAGAAGGTGTGCAAATTTGGTAAATGGCAGATAAGCCAGCAGATAAAAAATTGTTACCAGGTGGATGAAGTAAACACCAAAAGCGACAGCAGGCATTTCTCCGAGACGCGCAAGTTCTGCTCCAATTCCTGTAACGATTACAAGATAGAAGTTAAACAGGAAGGAAGAATCATAAAATGTCATGATCCCTGTTGCCTTGGGCGCCGTAAATCTTCTGACTACAAGTAGGGTTGTTCCAATGAATGCTAAAACAGCACCGACATTCCCCAGGATTTTTACAGGATTATCCAGTTCAAGGGGAGTGCTTCTTTGTACAAAACCCATCCATCC
>JAOUOA010000002.1 GCA_029880625.1 Spirochaetia bacterium | reverse complement strand
TCAGGGAAGAGCGGTAGACCGTATATCTCGTTGCATGAAAGAGAGGAATAAGGGGAAGCTTCTCAGAAAACTTGTCCTGAAGTTTCTGTGATAAAAGAAGTGATCTTTCTGCAAACATATTGGTCTGGTACCGGTTGAAAAGTTTCATTGTATCTTCGTCGTATGCGCCGTAAGTCTTATCTGTTACATATTCATCGTTTACGTCAGGAAGATTCCAGAAATTTTCCGGTTCCCGATCATTTGTATATGCAATACCGAGTCCTTCATGAGCACCCTGGCTCATGGCCTTGATAACGCTGTCAACAATTTTAAGTTCGACTTTGAATCCGGCATCGTTTAAGTTCGAAATGATCAGATGTGTGGCTTTTTCCTGTGGCGAACCTTTTCTTAGTTTTTTTGAATGAAAAATAATTTTTACAGGTAAGTCAAAACCGGCTGATCTAAGAAGACTTCGGGATTTTTCCGGACTGTACTGATAGATTTCTGCATTTTGCGAAAAATCTTTTTCAGATCTTGAACGGAAGCTATGTGCAACTTCGCCGTTCATTGAGTCATAAAGATCCTTTAGTTTTGCCCGGTTAATGGCATGAGCTACAGCCATCCTCGCTTCAATTCTGTTGAAAGGATGTTTGTTAATCCCCGGTTTCAGATAGTAAAAATATTTTTCTGGATTTTTTATTACACTGAGTCCTTTTTTGCCCATTGCATGCCCGCCGGATAACGAACTGACGGCAGGAGCAACATCATAAAGGCCTTTCAAGATAGCTTCGCCTGCATATTTAGCTTTTTTTCCGTTTTTGTCTTTGTTCTCATTGCTGAAAATGACCCGTTCGATTAACGGCTTTCTGCCTCTGAATTCAGGATTTCTTACAAAAACCATTTTTTTCCCTTTTTCAAAACTTTCAATTTTATAAGGGCCGTTCAGAGGAATATCTTCGGTTCTGAGAGCATCCGTAATTCCATCAGTCTTTTTTTCTTTATACACACTTTTTAATTCATGAGCTGGAATGATGCGAAATGAATTGAGCTTTGAAAAAATTCGTTTATTGTAATATACGTCTACAGTTAGATTATCAACAATATTTACTTCTTTTCTGTAGCGATCGTCATAGGCTTCAATAGAAAAAGCGACATCATCTGCGCTGATGTTTCGTCCGTCTCTCCATTCCATACCGGGGCGAAGTTTCCAGCGAACACGCATTTCCCCTTCAGGCAGGAAACGGACAAATTCATTGGTCATGGCTGGAATTTCTCCTGTTACATAGGGAACCGGCCCATCCGGAGTTTTATGATAGATTCCCCTTGCAAGAAAATTATCTGCGATATCGTAAGAAAGAAGACTTTTTAAGCTTATGACATTCACAGTCAGTTCATTTTTAGCTGAGACAGGGCGATTTTCCTCTTCTGTTGAGACGGCGAGTTCAGGAAATTCAAGTTCTTTTGGCCCTGTGAAAAAGATGGAAACGCTGATTCCCAGAGTCACGAAAACAGCAAGTAAGGGCATGAGAACCTGAGCTTTCTGGTCGAATTCAGGGACACGGGGATTCTCTTTCTGATTCATTTTGTACATGACAATTGTATGGACCAGGGTAAGGAGAATAATAAAATACGCCCCAAGAAAAAACTTGTCGGCAACAACTGTATAGGGAACATCCGGTATAGAGTCGGACAGCGAAAGATTTAATGCAACGCAGGTAAGAAGGGCTGTGATAATCATACCCGCGCGCGCCTCAATATCGTCTGGAACAATGAGAAGTCCTATGACGGCCATTGCAATAATGACGGCGAGAGGAAAAAACAGTTTGATAATATAAGCGAAGAATGGACGCTTTAATGTTACAATAAAAGAAACGGAATCAACAGAAAATTTTTCGCCTTCAATATAAACTGATCCGAGATCCGATTCGTATTGTTTTGATCGTGCTTTCGCTTTAAAATAAGGTTCATACACCCAGCCGGTTATGGAAAATCCCTGATTCATACCGCTGCCTGTAAGATCCGGCATTAAAGATCCTGCATTGGGAGGAATTTCAATTTCAATGGGAAGAGACTGTGTATCAAAAGGAAATTTATGAAGCGGAAAAGATGAGCGAAATGTTCCCTGGATTCTCCAGCGGACGCTTTTCCATGGACCGTCTGATTCAGTTGAAACATGTTCGATCAGAGAAATTTCACCGTTGGCAAAATTAAAAGGGATTTTTTCAACATCCAGATCAACATGATTTTCAGACCATTTAGCCCAGATGAAAAAATCAGCCTGAAATCTTCCTTCTTTAAGATCAAAACCTGAAACATCATTTAAATAAATTCCTGTATAGATATTTTTTTCAGTACTGCCGTAGATGCCGCTTAAAAAAAAGAAAAATAAAGCAAAAGAAATGAGGAATTGAAATTTTTTCATAAATTGTCCTTATTAAATTAGTGAATTATTTTTGAGAAAATTAATTCAAAAAAAAATATACTTTGAACTTCTTAAATAATCTGTCAAGGATAAATGAAAGTTTTTAAAAATCTTTCACTTATTCTCATAAAATTGATTACACAATTTTGTATTTGAATTTTCCAGACGTTATTAAAGATTAGAATGGTTCAAGCCTGAGATTTCGGGAATGTATTTTTTGAAAAATCTAATTAAATCTATCCATAATTTAAATTCTATCATGTTTCAAATTTTCAGCCGTTCAATTTAATCATGCAATACTTGCAATTTATAAATTGAGACTTATTTTATTAAAAAATATTTTTAATTCAGAGAGGAATCTTAAAAATATTCGTCTTTAAAATAGGTAAGAGGCATTTTCCGTAGAAATTATATTTCAGGATATAAAAAATGGTTCAGGTTACAAAATTATCCTTCGGTGCAACGTACATCAATCATGAAAACGGGATCGTAGAATCCAGTATAGAGAACGGAACTGAAATTACAGCTGAAAATGTGGATGAAATTATTGAATTTTTTCAAAGTATGAATCCTCCAGCCCGCCTTCTTCTTGCAGACAGAAAAAACCGATACTCCTTTACTTTTGAAGCGATTCAGAAAATAAAAAATGTTGATGTTGTTGATGCCTGTGCTGAAGTTCATTATGGAAGAAAAGTCTGGTGGAAGATGGCAAATTTTATTACGCCGAAATATTTTAAACTTCGTTTTTTCAATGATAAAAGCGATGCAGTGAAATGGCTTCTGGAAATTAAAAAGGAAGAGGAGCATAAAGTCTTAAAGCAAAAGGTATAAATTTTCAACGATATTTAATTGACGCTGAATGATTCAATCTGCGGTTTGCTTTTGATGCTATGTTTCATTGATGAAGTGTTTCTGAAAATGTTAAAAACAGTACGATCCGGGATCTCAAACTTGATTGGTTAATATCTGGAGATATTTTTCAGAGAGAACGGCTCAGTTTTATTTCTTGTATGATAGTATCCGTTTTTAATCCTTGGTTATGTCCGTTGAAGAAATTCCTTTAAGTGTTCCCGATATTGGCGATGCTGAAAAAATCGAGCTTGTAACATGGAAAATCCAGGAAGGAGAGAATGTTCGGGCAGATCAGGAATTATGTGAGCTGGTAACAGATAAGGCTGCATTTCCTCTGGAATCTCCCTTTGACGGGAAAATAATTAAAATTTTAAGAAAAGAAGGAGAACTTGTATGTGTGGGCGACACTCTTGTTGTTCTGGAGAAATCATAATCTGATTTTATGATCATTTTCACCTGTTCTTTTCTGAAAAAACATTGAAAAAGTAACCCATATCGCTATACTGGAATTGTGAAGCTCGAACTCAGTACAGACCAAATCCGCGACAAGCTGGCCGAAACCATGATGCCTCATGAGCTTGAAAAGGCTATGCCCTTAATCGAAGAAATTCGTAAACTGAAAAAAGAAAAAAACGTATGCGTGCTCGGTCATAATTACATGACTCCGGATGTTTTTTACGGAGTATCTGATTTCGTGGGCGATTCACTGGGACTTTCAAGGGAAGCAGCGCAGACTGATGCCGATATAATTCTTTTTGACGGCGTGCATTTTATGGCTGAAACAGCAAAGATATTGAATCCTGATAAGCTGGTTCTCATAGCAGATCCCGGGGCAGGATGTTCCCTTGCTGAAAGCATTACTGCAGAAGACGTAAGGATGCTCAGGTCCATGTATCCGGATGCGCCTGTTGTTACTTATGTCAACTGTTCGGCTGAGGTAAAAGCGGAATCAGATATCTGCTGTACAAGCGCAAATGCTGTTAAAGTTGTAAACAGCCTTTCCGAAGATACCGTGATTTTTATACCTGATGAATTTCTTGCAAAAAATGTTCAGCGTGATACAAAAAAAAGAGTAATCTTTTATGACAGAGTCAGGTACATGAGCTTTATTCAGGAGATGATATTCGCGCTATCAGAGAACAATTTTCCGATATTTTAATTATTGCACATCCTGAATGCAGCACTGAGGTCACAGAAGTAAGCGACTTTTCCGGAAGTACATCGCAGATGGAACATTATATTGCAAAAAGCAATAGAAAAAATATCATGCTTGTTACGGAATGCAGCATGGGAGATAATCTTCGTTCCCAATTCCCTGAAAAGCATTTTATATCAACCTGCCATACCTGTCCCCATATGAAAAAAATTACCCTGGAAAAAATCAGAGATTCTCTTATCTATGAAAAATATGCAGTCGAAGTTCCTGAAGAGATCAGAGTCCGGGCTAAAAAGAGTGTGGATCGAATGCTTGCCATTGCATAAAAATCACTTTCCAAAAATAAGCCTGTACCCGTATCCTGATTTATGGACATAAGAGCAGGAACCGGAATTGATTTTCATATCCTTGTAGAAGATGAGAGCAGACCTCTCCTTCTCGGAGGCATTAAAATTCCAGGCATTCTAGCTTTAAAAGGCCACAGTGATTCCGATGTCATCCTTCATGCTGTTGCAGATGCAATCCTTGGCGCATTGGGTGAGGGCGATATTGGAGATTATTTTCCGGATACGGATCCGGAACTGAAAGATATGGATTCCGGCAGAATCATCAAACATGCGATGGAACTGATTTCTAAAAAAGGCTTTCGGATTTCAAATTGCGATATTACATTAATTGCAGAAAAACCCAGAATTTCCATTTATAAACCCTCGATCATAAAATCCGTTGCAGATTTATTATCCATTGATCAAAAACGAATCGGCTTGAAGGCTACAACAACTGAAAAAATGGGCGCTCTGGGAAGAGGAGAAGGTGTATCCTGTATTGCTACTGTTCTTTTGATTTCTGATTAAAAAATGATTTGAAATAAAATAAAAAAGCGTTATAATATAAAAAAGATTTTATTATGGATCATTTTATGGTATTCATAATTTTTTGTCTGTTTTAACAGGTGAGTTGAATGTCCTGCTTGCTGTTTTAATGTGTTTTTCAGCAGCGCGTGAAAATTTTTATGGGGTCTTATATGGCAATCACTTTAATGTTTACAGGGATCATTGTCGGGATACTTTTTTTGATAATGTCTGTCGGTGTAATTCTGGGGAGGACATCGCTTAAAGGCTCCTGTGGAGGAACCGGCTCCTGCACAGTCTGCGGAAAAGGCGAAAACTCAGAATGTTCCGGAAAAAAAGAAAACGCTTTTCGTCTTCTTACAAAATACCTTCCGTTCAGCCGTCAATAATAATTCTGTTTTTTCCTTTTTTCTTGGCTTCGTACAGCGCATTATCGGCGCGCTGCAGCAGTTCTTCCTCTGATTCATTTTCCATAAGTTCTGCTATTCCTGAACTGAACGTACATCTCTTTATAGCCTTTTTTTTGTAAATAAAATGCAGAAGATTTGTAATGACCGGAATATCTTTACGCTGTGTTGTTTTTGAAAATGTTTCGAGGATATTTTTCATAACAGATTCTGCATCTTTTTTCCTGGTTCCCGGCAGTATGACGATAAATTCTTCTCCTCCGAATCTGCAGGCAATATCAGAACTTCTGATATTTGAAGTGATAACATTTGAAAGTACTTTTAATATTCTATCTCCTTCGGGATGTCCGAAGGTGTCATTAATCATTTTAAAATCGTCAATATCAAGAATAACCAGAGAAAGGGGCTCTATGTTTTTTTGGGACTGTTCTTTTTCTTCAGTGATTCTTTTTAAATAATAACGTTTATTGTAAACTCCAGTCAGTTCATCTTTAAAACTCATTTCTCTGTATACATGTTTTTTTTGGACTGCACGGCTGGTTTCATCCCTGAGAGATTGAATGCTGAACGATACTGCAAAAGACATTAAGAGTGCTTCGAGAGCATAAAATGACACAAGCAAAAGGTTTGATAAATCTGCCGCCTGTGAATACATATAAAAATATCCAGAAAGAATGTGTCCGGTCAGGCCCGACAGCAGCGACGCAATTAAATATCCGGAATAGCGGAACCCTTCCCGGAAAGTCTGAATTGCTGCAAAAATCAGAATTATATTAAAAAATCGGCTGACAAGAAAAAGTTCAATAGCTGTCTGCCTGAACCCGGCGGCAGAGAGTAGAAGGATTAAAAAAGTGAGTAAGGGGAAAATATAAAAAGAATACCGGAGAAATGGATTTTTCCTGCTCTGGATTTTAACAAAATTCCATACAAGATATGCATGGAGCGATAGAGACAGTGCTGCGAAAATCATCCCGGTGAAAGTGAACAGAATTGCGATCTGTCCTGTAATTTCGCTTTTGACTGCAGAAAATGACAGGAAAAAGAAAAAATCTGCAAAAAAGGCAGCGGAGAAAAGAAGATGGTTGCTATTTTTGATGATTGAATATAAAAATAGATTATAAAGAATCAGCCCTGCTATAATTCCAATCAGAATTCCTTCCGTCAAAAAGAAAGCATGGATCTGGCTTCCAGATTTTTCGACGGTCGCAGCAAGACTGCTCTGTGAATCACTGTTATTAAAACTTTCTTGATTCTGTGAATATAGATCTGCAGTAAGTAAAATGAATATGAGCAGGACAGCCGATATCACTATTTGATATATAACATTCTTTCTAAGAAAAAAGCCGTTTTTAAAAATTTTATTCATTGGTATTAAAAATCTGAACTCGCAGTGCTGATATTTATTTCTTATGAACAGGCATCCGATAGAAGATATGAAAAACAATCGTCATTTTTTATTCTTTATGAAAAGATGTAAAATTAAAATTATAACCGGACAGAAGATTTTTAAGAAAATTATGTAATTCCATATTTGAAAACCGATCTAAGATGATCTCGTGTACAAATAATAACTGAATTTTCATAAAAAGATTAAGAAAAAATTACACAGTATGAATCTGGATCTATGTATTTTGATGATTATTTTTCGTTTTGCTTATGGAGTTTTTCCGGAAGAACCGTCGAAGAAATTTTCCATTCCCTGCGTCCATTTTTCATCGATTGTTCCGGCCGGGCTGCGTAAAAGCAGATAGGCTTCGAATCCCGGAAATAGACTGAGAAAATAAAAGGCTTGTGCAGGATCCATAACCAGAATTGCTGTTGCCAGTGCATCTGCAGTCATACAATCCGGACCGATAACGCTTGCGCTTGCAATGCTTCCCCGAACAGGCATGCCGTCAGAAGGATCAATGATATGGGAATAGTTCTGACCGTTCAGATGAAAAAAATTTCTGTAATCGCCTGATGTTGCAATGGATTGTCCGGAAAGCGAAATAATTTTTTGAATGGATTTTGTCTGTGAAGAATCCGGTTTTTCAATGCCGATTTTCCAGGTTTGTTTGCCGTTCGGAGGATTTCCCGTTCTGATTTCGCCACCCACTTCAATCATCGTACTGTTGTAGCCCATATTGCTGAGGGTAAGATAAATTCTGTCTACGGCATATCCTTTGGCAATCGCGCTAAGATTCAGTTCAATATTTTTATTTTTTTTTACAAGACTGATACCGTTTGAATTTTCAAATGCAATTTGCATTAATCCTGTGTTTTGTAGCGCTTTTTCAATGGTATTTTGTTCAGGAATTTTTCCAGAAAAAGTTCTGCTTCCAAATCCCCAGAGGTCAATCAAAGGACCGATGGTCGGATCAAAAGCTCCGCCAGATTTTATGTAGATTTCGTAAGATTTCAGGAAAACTTCTGTGAATTCCGGAGAAATGTAGAATCGTTTATTTTCAGGCCATCTGTTGAACCTGCTGATTTCGCTTTCGCTTTTCCAGGTAGAAAAAATTAAATCAATCCGGTCCAGTTCTTTCTGTACGGCATTTTTGATTTCCCGTTCTTCAAAATAGGAAATGGTCTTTCCTTCAGAAAAAAGCCTAATTGTATAGGTCGTTCCCATGGTTTGACCTGAAAAAACAAGTTCATTTTTTTGGGAACACTGCGGTTGAATGAGCAGAAAAAGAAAAAAAGCCGAGTATTGCAGTTTTTTAAGTGCAGAGTCTCGTGAAAATAAGACTGAGTCGTGATTTGATTTTTTTATATTCGAAAAATAAATCACTGTATTGCCGAAGGGTTTAATCGATTCTAAAAAAGACGGAAAATTGTAATGCAGTACAAAGAATTGAAATGATCAGCTTCCAAAATCGTCAAAATAAATCATATCGCGGTCCACGCCAAGATCGTCCAGCATCCGATTTACTGCAGAAATCATGGGAGGAGGTCCGCACATATAATATTCAATATCCGTGGGATCGGGATGATTTTCCAGATATTCTTTAAGAACGACCTGATGGATAAATCCTACATGTCCTGTCCAATGATCTTCTTCCATAGGCTCAGATAATGCCAGATGAAATTTGAAATTGTCGTTTTCTTTTTCAATTTTGTCAAAGTCACTCTGGTAGAAAACTTCGCGCAGTGATCTTGCACCATACCAGTAGGAAACTTTCCTTTTTGTATTTTTTGTTTGAAATAAATCAAATATGTGGCTTCGCAGAGGAGCCATGCCCGCGCCGCCTCCGATGTACATCATTTCCCGTTCAGTTTCCTGTGCAAAGAATTCGCCATAAGGGCCGCTGACCGTTACCTTATCGCCGGGTTTTAAGTTGAAAACATAAGATGATGCGATTCCTGGAGGAACATCTTTCCCGGGAGGAGGAGTTGCAATTCGGATGTTTAGCTTGACAATGTTTCCTTCCGCAGGGTGGTTTGCCATGGAATAGGCGCGAAAAATTTCTTCATCGTTGCTTGCATGGTAGCGCCAGAGATTATATTTGTCCCAGTCTTCATGGTATTCCTGATCGATATCAAAATCTTTAAAATTGATATTATATGGAGGAACATAAAGCTGAATATAACCGCCTGCTTTAAAATCGAGATTTTTTCCATCGTCAATTTTCATGTGCAGTTCTTTAATGAAAGTGGCTACATTATCATTGGAAACAACGGTACAGGTGAATTTCTGAATGCTCAGAACTTCATCGGGAACGATGATATTCATATTGCTTTTTACTTTAACCTGGCAGGCAAGTCTCCATTTTTCAGAGATTTCTGAACGGGAAAAATGACCTGATTCTGTTGGAAGAATATCGCCTGCACCTTCTGTAATCTGGCAGCGGCACATTGCGCAGGTTCCTCCGCCTCCGCATGCTGAGGGAAGATAAATCCCTTCTGCGCTGAGAGCGGAAAGAAGAGTTCCGCCTGCGGGAACTTCCAGTGTGTTATCTGCTGATTCATTGATGCTGATTTGTATGTTTCCCTGAGCCACAAGTTTATTGCCCAGAACAACAATGATAAACACAAGAAGCATGATAAGGACCGTAAAGATCAGAGAACTAAGTGTTACAAGAAAAAGGGTATCCATAATTCAATTCCGTTAGAGTTTAATTCCCACAAAAGACATAAAAGCAATGGCCATAAGGCCGGTTACGATCATTGTAATTCCAAGTCCGCGAAGTCCCATAGGTATATTCGAATAGCGGAGTTTGGTTCTGATTGCAGCCATGGAAACAATGGCAAGCAGCCAGCCCACTCCGGAAGAAAAACCGAAAACAGTACTCTGTGTAAGATTGTACCCTTTCGTTCCCATGAATAGAGAAGTTCCGAGAATTGCGCAGTTTACAGCAATGAGCGGAAGAAAAATTCCAAGAGATGCATAAAGCGTAGGAGAGAACCTGTCAATGACCATTTCAACAACCTGCACCATAGCAGCAATTACAGCAATGTATGTTATAAACTGGAGGAAGCTGAGATCCACAGTTGGGTATCCTGCCCATGCGAGGGCTCCGTCATCCAGAAGATAGTGATTGATCAGCCAGTTCGCGGGTGCTGTTATTGTATTTACAAAAATGACTGCAAAACCCAGTCCAATCGCTGTTTCAATTTTTTTTGAAATCGCAAGAAAGGAGCACATCCCCAGAAAGTAAGCAAGAAGGATGTTTTCAATAAAAATGGATGTAATTGCTATATTAATCAGATCAACCATAATAGGATTCCTTAATGTTCAAACTTTCCTGAAAGCGACCGCTGCAGCCAGATTAATAGCCCGAGAATGATAAATGCTCCGGGCGGAAGAATCATCAGGCCCATGTTCTGATAACCCATTGAGTAGAAGGATTCCGGGATGACCGCAAAACCAAAAAATTCTCCTTTACCCAGAAATTCACGAAAAAAAGCAACGATGATTAAGATCAGACTGTAGCCGATTCCATTTCCGATGCCGTCAAGAAATGAAGTCCAGGGTTTATTCTGCAGAGCAAATCCTTCAGCACGTCCCAGGATAATGCAGTTTGTAATGATCAGTCCGACAAAAACAGAAAGCTGTTTGGAAAGATCCAGAAAATATGCACGAAGTATCTGGTCCACCAGGATTACAAGCGATGAGACCACAGAAAGCATAACAATAATGCGGATTTTCGCAGGAATCAAATTGCGGATTGATGAAACAATTATATTGGAAAGCGCCAGAACAACGATTACAGAAATGCTCATTACAAGAGCTGTCTTCATTGCTGTTGTTACGGCAAGAGCAGAACAGATTCCAAGTATCTGAAGAGTGATGGGATTATTGTCCCACATGGGATCGAATGCGGCTTTCCGTTCTTTTTTTCCGAAAATAGAAACAGAAGACGTAATTACGCTATTTTCTGCAGTATCTGCTGGACTCATTTTTCGCCTCCTGTGCCGGTTCGGATGGATTGAAAATACGGCTCAAACTTTGTGATGTCGTCTTTCAGGAATGCATTAATGGCATCGCCTGTAATCGTAGCTCCGCTGATTCCGTCGATATAGTGGTCGAGATCCTGTCCGCTGTAGAAATCTCCGGCTTTTCCTTTAACAATATTGACGGAAACAAAATCACCGTTCTGATTTAGAATTTTTTTCCCGATGTACTGATCTGTAAACCACGGCTTTTCGCATTCGCCGCCCAGTCCCGGCGTTTCCTGATGTTTGTAGAAACGGATTCCCTTGACTGTAACGAGATCCCTGTCAATGGCAACGTATCCGTACATCATTCCCCACAGTCCGTATCCGTCGATGGGAAGTATATATTGAAAAACGTCATTGTCCTTCATATTTAGAAAAACAAGCTTATATCCAGGATCAAAATCGTTAACAGACTGTCCTGCGCGTTTTGCAAGCAGGGGTATTTTTTTACTGAAAACCGTAACCAGTTCAAATGCATACATCTTACTCAGTTCTTCCTGAGTGTACCCCAGACCGAGAAGCGGTGTTTCCAGTTCCGTACGTTCTGTCTGATTGTTGTTTTTATCAAGGATCAGCGGGGAAAAGTTTTTTTGAAAGCTGCTGAGAACTTCATCGGGATTCATGGATTGAATCTCATCTTCGGAAAGCCCGGATACTGATAAAATATTTCTTACGATATCGAGTCTGGTTTCTCTGACCTGCCGCGGCTTGAGAGCTGTAGCTGAAAGAGCGACGATAATGCTTACTATAATACAGACGATTGCTGCAAAAGTGAAAATATAGAAATTACCCTGCCGTTGCACGTTTCAATCTCCTTTTAATGTTCTGCTTCACGACAAAATAATCGATGAGGGGAGCAAATACATTCATGAAAAGTATGGATAACATCATCCCTTCAGGATATGCAGGATTCCAGACGCGAATGAGAATTGTCAGTACACCAATCAAAAATCCGTAAATGTATTTTCCTGCAGCGGTTCCGGATGCGCTGACAGGATCGGTTGCCATAAAAACAGCTCCGAAAGCAAAACCTCCGAGGGCTAAATGCTGCAGAACCGGCAGCGAAAGGATTCCAGGAAGAGAGGGCGATGCGATAAGATTCAGGAAAAATGCAGTGGCAGCGCCTCCTGCAAAAACGCTCAGAATAATCTGCCAGGAGCCCACTCCCGTTGCAATCAGAATGACAGCTCCGATTAGAATTGCGATAAAGGAAGTTTCTCCAATACTTCCCGGATAAAGTCCGATCATTAAATTGTTCAAACTGAAGTCATGAAACATTCCGGAAGCACTGAGAGCTTCTGCAGCGGACTGACCTTTAGGAGCAGCCGCTGCTGAAAGAAGGCCGGTTGCTCCGGTAAAACCGTCCACAACAGAAGTATTGCCGGAAGTGAAAAAAAGACGTGAAGCATCCTGAAAAATCCATACCTTATCGCCGGAAATATTTCCCGGAAAGGAGAAAAAGAGAAATACACGGCCGGTAAGCGCCGGATTCAGAATATTCATTCCTGTGCCGCCGAAAATTTCCTTGCCGATAACAACACCGAAGGTAACCCCCACGGCAACCTGCCACAGGGGGATGGTGGGAGGCAGGATTAATGGAAACAGAAGGCCGGTGACAAGAAATCCTTCGCTGACAGGATGTTTTCTTACAATTGAAAAAACAACTTCCCATAAACCTCCCACTGCGTAGCTAACAATGATAATGGGAAGAACAACTGCAGAGCCATTTGCAAATATCTGCCAGTGCTCCAGCATAGAAAGGTCTCCAAATGCTTTCGCAGTTTGAAACCCTGTGTTATAAATTCCCAGCAGAGTTGCCGGAATCAGGGCAAAAACAACCGTAATCATCAAACGCTTCAGATCCATGGAATCCCGGACATGAGGACCTCGTGATGTTACGATATCCGGCGTGAACAGAAACGTCATCTGTGCTTCCCAGAGAGGATGAAGCCTTTCCAGCTTTCCGCCTTTCTGGAAGTGATGTTCAAATTTATTTAACGTATTTAGAAGAAACTTCACTTCTTACATCCAATTTCTTTTGTTTTGTTTACAGCCATACTGCATCAGGCAGGAAGACTGATTTACATCCCGGCTCTTTTTATTCAATTTCTTTACGGATCAGATCCAAGCCCTTTTCAAAAATTTCAGTAAATTCAATTTTAGACGGACAGATGTAGGAACAGAGAGCTACATCTTCCTGTGAACATTCGAGAATTCCAAGGCTTTCCATCATTTCAATATCGCCGGAAATGACCGCTTTTGCAATATGGTCAGGATAGACGTCAATCCCCATTACCTTTTCATAGTCGCCTGTTTTTACGAAAGCTCTTGGTTCTCCGTTTTGATTCGTCGTCATATCGTATTTTTTCCCGAGAAATATACGCGATGCATACGCTCGTGAGTATGTGTACCGGTTAAATCCGGGAAGCATCCATCCTATAAATTTTCTATCCCGCCCTTCAGGAATGACTGTAATCATATTATCATAAAATCCCATGTATGAGTCAGGGTTTTTTTTAGTTCCTGTAAGGATATTCCCGGATATAATTCTTAGTTCTCCGTCTTTCAGGTGATCCTGTAGGATATTTGATATTTGTGAACCGGATGTGATTTTAATATATGCAGGTTTTTTAATGCCTGCACCTGATACAGCAATAATTTGTTCCGAGGGATACTGACCGACCAGCAGGAATGATCCGAGTTTGACAACATCACCTGCATTCAGATACCAGACTTTTTTTTGCAGGGAAACGGGATCAATCTTTGCAATATGTGTTCCCACAAGACCTGCAGGATGCTTTCCAGAGAAACCGTAATTCTGAATGCCTTCAATATTTGCAAAGATTGAAGATTTTACCCCGGCATTTACGATTACATTTATATTTGATGATAAAATCTTGAGCGCTTCAATTCCTGCCTGAAATTCAGGGATACTGTCTTTAAGATAAAATTCTGGATCAGCAGCAAGGGGAGCTGTGTCCATACAGTTTACAAAAATTGATGAAGGTTGGTCATGGGGATCCGCAATTGTATTGAAGGGTCTCTGTCGAATCAGCGGCCAGATTCCACCTGTAAGGAGATGATCAATTAACTGTTCTCTTTTAATAGAAGAAATTTCCTGATGCCTGTAGTTTGGGTGCTGTTCACAGTCTTCACCGGAGGGTTTGATACGGATTTTTTCAATGATCCTTCTCGGTCCATATACGATTTCAGAAACCGTACCGCAAACTGGAGATGCAAACTTCAATTCAGGGCTTTTTTTATCATGGAAAAGAATGCTTCCTATTTTTACACTGTCGTTTACTTTTACATTCAGACGAGGTTTGACGCCTTTAAATTCAACGGGACAGATCCCTGCTGTTTCAGGTTTGGAAGAAGATAGTATGTTCGGTTCAGGAGAACCTTTTACGGGAACGGTATATCCCCTTTTAATCTTATGAACTTTCATAATTTTATGCACATTTGTGGCAGATGCCGGAGTATGTCAACATAGACTTCATAAATAACAAAAAAATCTTATGGCGGACATGGATATCCTGAATTTGAATTTTAGTTTAACGAAATAAGACGAAAAGGAGGATGAAAAAAAGAAAATATTTTTTAAAAAGATGAAAATTTCTCAATAATAAATGTTTTTTTTGAGAGGCCTATCCCTGAAAATCTATATTTAAGTGATGGAACAGACTTACCTTCATCTTAAAAGAATCATTGACCTGAGGGAAGGGTAAAAAATCCTGTGAACAGGGAGAACGCTTTGAAACACATCTTATCCATCATTGTAAACAATAAGCCGGGAGTGATGAGTCATGTTTCCGGCCTTTTCACGAGAAGAAGTTTTAATATCGACAGTGTTGCCGTAGGCGTTACTGATAAACCTGAATATTCCACAATGACCATTGTCTTAAACGGCGATGATCGATCCCTGCTTCAATTTGAATCACAACTATTAAAGCTTCCTGATGTTATTGAGGCCAAAAAATTAACCTACCATGATTCCGTAGTAAAGGAATTAATTCTTGCAAGAGTAAAGGCTGAAGCCTCCAAACGCTCCGAGCTTTTGGGGATTGTGGAAGTTTTCGGAGGGAGAATTAATGAGATTACGGAAGATTCCATGCTGATTGAGCTCTCCGGAGATCAGCGGCAGGTAAACGGATTAATTAAAATGCTGGAACCTTTCGGAATTCTTGAAATTGCAAGAACCGGACAGATTGCTCTCGCATTAAAAGGCGAAGGCTGATTTATTAAACAAAATACCGGAAGAAATGAATTTATTTTTTTCTGGCAATCATTAAATTGGACTGTCCTTTTTTCCAGTTATAGCCAATGCCGAAAGGCAGTTCTCCAATGTTTCTGTTTTTATCAGTATAAACCGCTCTTAAGTCCGGCTGGTATCTGGATTGAAACAGGCGAATTGGTTTTGTATAATTTCCATAAAATGATAAATTCCACTTTGATGTCTGAAAAGACTTCAAGGGCATTCCGGAATCATCCTGCATGACCGTTAAGCTTTCGTTTAATATAAAATTCCTGATCGTAGAAAAAGTTTCTCTGTACATAAGATAAGAGGCAGCTTTCAGGTATGTGGTCAGGGGGCCTTTCTTTTTTACGAAGGTCAGAAGCTGTCCTTTTGATCTGAGTCCGGTATTGGAAATATCCAGAGAAAAGAAATACAAGGTTTGATCTCTGGAAGATCCGGGTTTTCGAAATGTAATGCGAATGCCGGGAATTTCTGAAGAAAGGACGCTGAGCGTTTTCTGTGTCGGTATTCCATTTTTAATTTTATAAGGATCTTTTATAAGGCGGATCGTTCCTTTTTTTTCAAGAGCAACGCTTTCAATATTTTTAATCTCATTGCCGGTTCTTGTCATGAAAACAATGATGATGGGAGCCGCACCGCGAAGATCCATTTTTTTCAGATCTTTTGCCATATCCAGGGTTCTGAAAAAAGAAAAATTAAGAATGGTTGCCAGAGATTTTCGCAGGTTGGCAAGGGCTGCCGGTAGATTATTTTCTGAAATCATGCTGAGATCCGGCGGAAGTCCCGGCGGTTCCATACCGAAAAGGATGTATTCATTACCATCAGGGAAAAAAGTGAAAATATTTAAAAAATCAGGTCCGCTGAATGGGTAAAAAACAGTTCTGGAGGAGGATCTTTCCTGCGAAATTTGAGATTCTGCCCAGATCTTTTGAGGCTTCAGGTTATTGTTTTCGACCTTATCCCAGCTTTTATTGAAAAAGTTTTTATGAGTTTTTGCATAATGTGCTTTTTCGTATTTTTTTATCTGGCTGTCCGGAGCAGGAGGCAGGCCGCCCAGGAACCTGGCGGTATCGTTCCAATAACTGCTGTTCTTATGGTCTTTTTCGCCGTATACAGAACCTGACAGGAAAAGAAAAATGAATACAACAGGAAAAAATGACAGGAATCTTCTTTTTAAATATTGTTTAAATAACATTCTTTCTCGCTAAAAAAAATTCCATATCGGGTCAAGAATAATTTGTCATCGGATCAAGAAAATAAAGTATGGTCGTGATTCATTCAGCTGAATGATTGTAAATATAGAAAAAGGAAATGACCGAATAGAAAAATGCATCAAACTACATTGAAACGTGATCTGGGACTGACTACAGCTGTGCTGGTTGTCATCGCAAGCATGATAGGATCGGGAATTTTTGGGAACACAGGTATCATTCAGCAGGCAGTTGGGAATCCCCTCATTGTCCTTCTTTTATGGCTTCTTGGCGGTCTGATTGCACTTTCTGGCGCTCTGTGTTATGCTGAACTTGCTTCTATGATGCCTCATGCAGGAGGTGAATATGTTTATTTGAAGCATTCCTTCGGTTTAATGCCTTCTTTTTTAACAGGTTGGGTTTCTTTTATTGTTGGATTTTCGGCTCCTGCAGCTGCATCAGCTCTGCTGGTTGCAAATTATTTATACGAAACTCTCCATATCGCCTATCCGGATTCTGCGGTAGCAGGTTTGCTGGATACTTCCCTTGAACAGAAAATTGCCGCAAGTTTGATGATTGTCTTTTTTGGACTGTTTCATATGTCGGGATCAAAAAAAGGAGGCACCGTTCAGAATCTTCTTACAATTGCAAAGATCGGAGTTATTTTATTTTTTGGAATCCTTGGCTTTTATGTCGTTCTTACAGCCGAACCCGGCAGCAGGGCCATTCCAGAAGGTGGTTTTAATCTTTTATCCGGTTATGACACACAGTGGGACGGATTTGGAGTGGGGCTTCTCTGGGTAATGTTTGCCTACAGCGGTTGGAACGGGGCAACCTATCTTGCAGAAGAAATAAAAAATCCAGAACGCAATCTTCCCAAAGCTCTTTTTAGAGGAACTCTTTTTACTATTATAATTTATCTTCTCTTGAATGTTTTGTTTTATCTGACAATACCGGTTGATCAGCTTTCAGGAAGCGAAGCTGTTTTTGCTCTATCTGCCGATCACATTTTTGGAACGAAAGCCAGTCTGTTTTTTAATCTTTCATTTGTTGTCATGCTTCTTTCGTCTGTTTCGGTAAATATCATGATCGGCCCCAGAGTTTATTATGCGATGGCAAAAGATCATTTATTTTTTAAGTCTGCCGGCAATGTTCACGGAAAGTACGGAACACCTTTTGCTTCCATTGCAATTCAATGTCTTCTTTCAATAGTTTATATTGCAAGCGGAAGCTATGAAGGGATCATGACCTACATGATGTTTGCTCTATCCTTTTTTCCGATTCTGTCTGTACTCGGCCTTTTTATTTTGCGAAAGAAAATTCCTGATGAAAAAAGACCTTATAAAACAAAACTCTTTCCCTTTTTCCCGCTTTTCTTTGCCGGTTTTTCTCTTTTTATCATGATTACCAGTTTTGTAGGAAGACCCATGATCAGCAGCATTGCCATTGCTGTAGTTCTTTCGGGAATTCCGGTTTATTATCTATGGACACGCCTTTCCAGCTGGGCTGCCCGTCCGAAAGAATAAAAGAATCCTTTTTTATTGTAAACTCTTCGAATGCGGGTCCCATCAGGATCATTTCTCAGCCGTAAAGGAATAAATACAAAGACCTGTCTATGTTCTTCCAGGGAAAAAACTGCTGATGCAAATGGAACGGTGTGTTTTTTTTACTCAGAAAAGCAATCGCATTAAGTGGTGTTTGATTGCGAACGAAAAAACTTCATTCACAAATTCATGAAACGCCGCAGTTGATCTGCAAATCAGGGAACATTGGATGCGCCGGTTCGCGGCGGTTCTTTAGGCTCAAATGTTTTTAAATGGGTCAGATCGTTTCTTTTTAATACTGTAATTTGTGTATTTCCGTTGTTCTTTTTTCCAGTAAGATAAATTTTATCTTTTGTAAAAGTGATTTGAGAATTGGAACTTACGGGAATTTCGCTTCTTGTATCAAGCGTCAGATCTGGATTCAGACGCGTTAGATGGTACATGTTTTCATGGATGCCGATCACATAGATTTTATTATCCATCAATTTCACGGGAGTTCTGAAGTATACTGTATCCGTTCCTTCTTTTTTTACCGTAAGAGCCTGATCGTCCAGAATGACCATTCTATGTTCGCTGGAATGTGCAGGATCCCCAGGAAATCCGATGACAAGAACTCCCTGATCGGGTAGAACTGTAAATTCTCTACCGCAGATATTTTGATAGGGACTTCTGAAAAGAGCATCATCGTTAAGAGTATCAATGGCCCAGAGTTCACTGTGGAAATGGTTGTCTTCTGTTGTCTGCATGACCCGCATGAAAAGAATTTTTTCACCTACAACATTTTCAGATTTTTCTTCTCTGGCCTGTTCCTGAGCTTTTAAATCCTGATTTTCTTTTTCCAGTTTTTCAATTTTTGCAGCAGTCTGCGGATCTGCTGCTGGAGGAGTGGATGCAGTTTGTCCGGTCTGTGTTTCCTGTTTTTGAGAAGCCACTTCCTGTTTCTGTTCTGCTACCTTTGTCTGTTCCTGCTTTACGGTCTCCTGTTTTTGAGCAGTTTGCTGCTGCTTTTGTTCAAGATTCTGTTTTTTTGCCTCTTCCTGCTTAATTGCTGTTTTATTTTTTACCGGATCTTTTTTCAGTTCTGTAATTTTTTTATCAGTTTTTTGGATTTCTTTCTGGGTCTGTTTTTCTTCCTGCTGGAGTTTTTGTTCTTCCTGTTTCAGGGTTTCTTCTTTTTTTGTCAGTTCCTGCTCTTTATCATCGAGTTTTTGAAGATCCTCCTGTTTTCGTTCTTCCTGGATTTTCTCCATTTTATCCTGCTCATCAGCAGTGCCTTCTTCTCCAACTGTAATTTCCAGTTCACCATTATTCAGGTCTGTTCCATTGGGCCGAACAATATTTTTTTTGAGGGGGATAATGATTTGGGATTTTCCTGACCAGTTTCTGTAATTTACATCCAGTCCGATTTTTTCAGGATCAAGAGAGGATACAACATTGGGGGAATATTTTTTTGAAATTCCGCCCTGGTCTTTCCTGTGGTGTGCATTATAATAGAGGATATACCGTGCCAGAGTATCTGCCTGATTCAGTTCATACTCAAATGTGCTGGATATGTAGCCGCTCAGGACTCTATGTAGGGCATTGATGTGGCCGTAATTTGCTCTGGGATTGAGAATAATAATATCAGCTCCAAATCCTGCCGTTTCTGGATCGAAAACTCTTTGAAAAGCAATTCCATTTAAATTGATCTTTGTTTTGCCTTCATTGATCGGAGTGGCCAGATCCTGTCCTGTTTTTATTTCTTTTAATCGAGCGGCTCTTGTGGCAGGGCGTCTTGTACGATTGATAAAATTGACCCGATCAGAACGTACTTCTTCAAGTGAAATATCCGGCTTTTCCTGGGAATATAATGTTTCTACTGAAAATAGAAATATAGCGCTTAAAAATAGGAATTTTAATCTGGTCATTCGTGTTCTCCGGGTTATAAAAAATCTTTTATATTTTTGTAATTGATTATAACAGGTACAATATCGATATTCTTTGGTTTAAAATCCAATCTGTCAAATGAGAATTTTATTGTTTTTTTAGAAAATATTCCCAAAATTCAGCTCCGAAGAGTTTCAATTGACCTGATCATTTCAGATTTCTGATAAATCTTCTTGAAAATAAGAGATCAGCAGTTTTTAGGCCTCGTCATGAGCAAATTTTATCGGCAGATGATACGGAAATTGACTGTACAGTTCGGTTGAAATACATGGACCCTGAAGAAACTTTGCATTTATGAATCCTGAGATCTCAGTCATCCTGCCCGTTCATAATGCCGGGAATTATCTTGAAGAAGCTGTAAAAAGCATTCTGAACCAATCTTTTCGCAATCTGGAATTGATACTGATCGATGATCATTCCAAAGACGGCGCCGTAGAAAGGCTTTCTGCGGTATGGAAAGAAGACCGGCGTTTAAGAATTCTTTCCAGTCCTTCAAGGGGGATTGTTCAAGCTTTAAATTTTGGCGCAGCTGCAGCTGAAGGTAATTTCATTGCACGAATGGATGCTGATGATATTTCTCATGTGGACCGCTTTAAGATCCAGATGGAGTATTTTAAAAATAATCCAGAGATCGGGATTGTTTCTGCACGTGTAGAGATTTTCAGAGACGACTGCCATCCAGATAAAGGATTTCAGATTTATGAAGATTGGCTGAACCGTTTATGCACTCCGGAAGACATTCAAAAAGAAATATTCATTGAAAGTCCGCTTCCTCATCCAACAGTTATCTTGAGAAGGTCTGTTTGGGACAGTCTGGGCGGATACAGAGATGTTTCCTGGCCTGAAGATTACGATCTCTGGCTCAGAGCCTATCTCAACGGAATTTTAATGGGAAAGCCGGATGAAATTCTTCTGAAGTGGCGCGATCACACAGGGAGACTGACCCGGACAGATTCCCGCTATTCTCAAAAATCTTTTCTGAAGGCAAAAGCGCATTTTCTGGCAAGAAGTCATCTCAGGGATCGAGCGGCGCTGATTTGCGGTACCGGATCAAACGGCATGCAGATTTATGATTTTCTTACTGAAGAGGGATGTGAGGTTCAGGCTTTTGTAGATGTCAGTCCGTCGATGATTGGAAAAATGAAGCGTTCGCTGCCGGTACTGGGTGCAGAAATTCTGCTTGAACCGCTAACTTCCTTGATTCTGGGAACCGTAGGATCGCGCGGCGAACGGGAAAAGTTGCGCAATTTTCTTGTTGAAGCGGGAAAAACAGAAGGGCGTGATTTTCTGTTCGCTGTCTAGCCGCAGATATTTGTTAAAAAGATTTCAATGAATTTTACAGAAAACTTTAGCCTGTAAACATGAATTTTCGCACACTGAACTGGGGGAGGCGCTTCAGCTGTCAAAGATTGAAATTCAGAGATTATTTTCGGGCAAAGATGATGCGGTTTTTCCCTTCCGCCTTGCTCTTCAGAAGCGCTTCGTCAGATTTTTCAATTAAATCGTCAATTGATGAAGCATGATCCGGATAAATTGCAATTCCCAGACTCATGGTGACATCTGAGTAGCGAGTTTTTTTTAATTCATGGATTAAGGAATTTCGCATTTTTTCGGCGATAATTTCAACATCGTAATAAGATTTCAGATCGGAAGCTATTAAAACAAATTCATCGCCGCCCCATCGTATTAAAAGATCATGAGAACGGATTTTTCGCTGAAGGATTCCGGCAATCGTCAACAATAACTCATCACCTGCTGTATGGCCGAAGTTGTCGTTTATCTGTTTGAAATTGTCGAGATCAATAAAAATAGATGCAATGGATCTTCCTGTTCTGTCAGCAATGGACTTAAGCATTTTCAGTTTCTCATTAAGAAACAGCCGGTTCGGAAGATTGGTCAGTGGGTCATGGAGGGCAAGATGGGCCATTTTCAATTCTTTGAGATGTGTTTCCGTCACATCGCTTACAAGACCACGGATAAAATCTTTGCCGTCGTAGTTGACAAGACAGAATTTTCCTTCTATCCAGTTTTCTTTCTCATCCTGAGAATTGATTCGGAAGCGTGTGATCAGGATTTCAGAATGATTGCTTTTTATAAAAGAGTCAAGCTCCTGTCGTAATTGTGTTCTATCTTTTTCATTTACATATTCAAAAAGATTTTTTTTCTCCATCAGATAATAGAGGTTTTCTTTTGATACGGTTCTGCAGTCATCACCTACAATCTTCTGCCAGTTCTCTGTAGATTTTATGAGATCATAGGATGGGGTCATTTCTATTACTGACTTCTGGAGGAGGTTCAGTGTGGTTGCATAAGTCAGCTGAGCTTCCGCTGCATCTTTATATAGACGATTCAAATTTTTAATTTCATCAAGTTCGCTGCGAAGCCCGAGTCTCTTGAAAATTTTCTCAAGTCCGCAGAACTTTGTAAAAGACGACTGAAACAAATTAAAACCGATCAGAGCAAGGATTGAAATCAAAATCAGACTGTGTACGTTTAAAAAATACAAAATAACAAGAAGAAGGATGAGT
>JAOUOA010000114.1 GCA_029880625.1 Spirochaetia bacterium | reverse complement strand
AAAAAGATCTTCTCATCATCGGCGGAGGGCTTTCCGGCCTTGCACTTGCCGCATCGCTTAAAAATACCGGAATCTCATATTCTCTTTTTGAAAAAAATAAAATTCTTCCTGAAGCAGACGGCGGCGTACTCAAGCTCTGGCCCAATGCACTCAGGGCTCTTGAAAAAACCGGAATCGTAAACAGACTGCTTGAAAAATCGTCCCGGATTGATACCGGCATTGTATTGAATCACCATGGAAGTGAATTAAACAGAATCCCCCTTCACAGAATCGGCGAACAATCAGGACTTCCGACCATAAGCCTGATCCGGAAACGGCTGACAGAGGAGCTGCTGAAAGAGATTCCCCGTGATGCAATTTTTGAAAATTCAAATATCATTTCAATTGAAGAAGATGCTTCCGGAGTCAGAATTGAACTTTCTGATCAAAGCAGACATCAGGGAAAGATTCTTGCAGGAACAGACGGAACGCATTCATTCGTAAAGAATCATCTTTTTCCTGAAAGAGATTTAATCTACGCAGGAAGGATTTCTTTTCGCGGTCTTTCGGATGCTGCCGCCATACTGCCGGAATTTTCAGAAAATGCAAGCGTTGAAATCTTCGGCAGCGGCATGCGTTTTGGATTCGCCCCGGCAGGCCCCAAAATCGGCTGGTATGCACCTCTGAATGAAGACGAAAATTTCATTCCGAACAATCCTGTTCGCTATTTATGCGATAAATTCACAGGATGGCCTCCTTACGTAAAAGAACTGATTGAATCCACCGATCCAGACAATATCATTCAATCACCGATCCGCTACAACAGGCCCGATACCGTACGGGGAAAAGGGGACATCACACTCCTCGGCGATGCAGCCTGCACCATTACGCCAGATCTGGCCCAGGGAGCCTGCATGGCCCTTGAAGATGCAGCTGTTTTTGCAGGTGCTTTAGAAAAATACGGGCCATGTGATGAGGCGCTCAGAATTTATGAATCTCTGAGGGTCCCGCGCGTAAAAAATGTTGCAGAAAAATCCATGAAAATCGGAAAGATGAGCAATAAAGACGGGGCCTTCCATGCCTGGCTGCGCGAAAAGATGTGGAGCTGGATGCCGCCCGGGGCTGCCGTAAAGCCTATTATTAAGCTGGTTGATGATCCGTTTCTGCCGGGAATTCATTGACACTGCATATTCTTTTACAGGCAGATAAAGAATAGCGATGCAATAAAAAAAACATGCGTATAAAATTATATCACGGAGATTGCAATCTATGAATAAAAATCGATTTATTTTTCAGGCAGTCTTTATCATTCTCTTTTCCAGCGGGGAACTTGCCGCATTGCCGGGTATTGAACTCAAGCGTGAGACAGGTCCGATGCCCATCGGAGACCAGCTCGAGTATTTTGAAGACAAAAGTCTGCAGTTTTCCATTGATGACGTATCAGCGCCGGACTTTCAGGGATTTCAAAAATCTGACAAAAAATATCCTGCCTTCGGCGCAACAAAATCTGCATACTGGCTTCGTTTCCGCCTGCAGGACGGCGATCCGCCTGAAATTGCAAAAACATCACAGTGGATGCTGTTTATAGAATATCCGCCGCTGGATGATGTCATTTTTTTCCGTAAAAAAGCAGGAAAGTGGGAAAAAACCATGACAGGCGATACCCGTCCGTTTCATACAAGAGAAATTAACAACCGCTTTTTCGGCTTCAGGCTGTCCGATCTGAGCGCGGGTCAGGACTACTACATTCGCGTAAAAACAGCAGGGGCCATGAATCTGCCGCTTATGGTTCTGGAAAGCAACGATTTTGCCAAGAGAAATGCTGATACGAATTTGGGATACGGCATTTATTTCGGCATCATGATCGTTATGATTCTGTACAATTTTTTAATCTATCTATCCCTTCGCGACAGTGTATATATTTATTACTGCGCTTTTATTTTTGGTGTGATTCTCATGATATTTTGTGCGAATGGATATGCATTTCAGTATTTTTGGCCGGATTATCCCATATTTGCAAATCATATGGTAATGAGTTCGGGCTTTCTCATGTCGGCCGCTTCTTTGTTTTATTTCAGAAAGTTTTTGAGACTTTCAGAACACTCACCTGTTCTGGAAAAGATCTTTCTGTTGCTTGCTTTATTCGGGACTTTAATGGTATTTATTTCATTTTTCATTGAATACAAATATAAGTATTTGCTTTTTATGGTTTCTGGTATTATAGCTAATTTGTTTGTTGTACCTGCCATAGCGAAAGCATTAATAGTAAAATACCGACCTGCACGTTTTTTCATACTGGCAATTGCGGCATGGTGGCTGGGAGGAATAATTTATATATTAGGACAGGTTGGAATCATACCCACCAATTTTTTTATAGAAAATGCTCCCCATTTCGGCTCTGCCCTGGAAGTCACCCTTCTCTCCCTTGCTCTTGCCGACCGCATCAATGAAGCCAATCGGGAAAAAATTGAAGAACAGATCCGGCTTACCAGTTCCTATGCACGCTTCGTTCCCCGGGAATTCATTGAACTTTTAGGCAAGATAAACATTACAGAGGTGAAGCTCGGCGATGCCGTTGAGAAAACCATGACCGTTCTTTTTTCCGATATTCGCTCATTTACCACAATTTCAGAAGGACTGAGTCCTGGTGAAAATTATGCTTTCGTCAATTCCATCTTAAAACGAGTCGGACCGATTGTGCGCAAGAACGGCGGCTTTATCGATAAATATATCGGCGATGCCGTCATGGCTCTTTTTCCTGCTTCGCCTGATGAAGCCGTGACCGCAGCCATAGCCATTCAGCTGCGCCTTCGTAAACTGAATCTGATCCGGCAGAGAAAAAATCTGGACAGCATTGCCATGGGAATTGGAATCCATTCAGGAAAACTGATGCTCGGAACTGTCGGCGAAAAAGATCGGATTGACGGCACAGTCATTTCCGATACGGTGAACCTTACATCCAGACTGGAAGGTCTGACCAAGCTTTACGGCGCATCCATCATTATCAGTGAAACCGCTTTCAAACAGCTCAAGAATCGTGAATCCTACCATCTTCGAATCCTTGACAGCGTACAGGTGAAGGGGAAATCTCAAAATGTAACAATTTTGGAAATCTTTGACGCTGATCCGCCGGAAATGATCAAAAGAAAAAGTGAGACTTCCACGTTGTTTCAAACAGGACATGTGGCTATTTTACAGAAAAATTACGAAAAAGCTGCAGGCCTGTACAGATCTGTTCTTGATAAATATCCAGAGGATTCAGCGGCTGTACGAATGCTGGAACGTTTGAAAGAATTGCAGCACATGAAAAACTGAAAATATTTTTGTGGAGAATTTCACCTTCAGGAATTGTTATTTCAAATGACATATTTTTAAAATCATTTTTGTGCAGGCAATCAAGATCCGTCAAATTATACCTGCTTTTCAATTTCCATAAACCATGATAATTAACAGCATGGTTATTTGCAATTTTTTATTGAAATCTATTTGTTTATAACTAAAATCACATATAGAATGCATTGATGGAGGGTGTTATCATGAACTACAAACGATTATCATTCTGCATACTCGGCGGATTTCTTTCTGCGCTATTTTGTTTAATGGGAAGCCAGACATCGTTCGATCCGCCACTGGAAATTAATTCAAGTTTAATTTCCATGGATTTTGCCAATCGAATTTTGCTGGGCTTTACTCTGGGTATCAGCAGGTGGAACATCAACTATATTTTACACGGCGCTATTATAGGACTTCTGGTTTCTTTTTCAGCCTCAATGACTTTTATTCTGGATGACTTATACAGATTTTTAATGTATACCGGCGCAGGCGTTTTTTACGGCGTTATAATTGAAGTTGTAATGAATAAATTTTTAAAATTACCGGTTACATCTTAATTGTAGTATAAAGATTGGATGTTGTAGTTATTTTCCAGTTCCGTTCATAACGGCAGGTAAGACTCTCTCCTTCCCTGATCATTTCAGACTCTTCATCATAATTAAGGCCTTCAAGATTTATTTAATTTATTTTCCAACCATGATTTGTTTGACTGATTACAGGAAAAAAACATATAAGCGGCAGGATAAGCTTCGGAAAATTGGAAAAGCTGTTTAAAACGGTATATTATGAAGATGAAATGTGCTATCAAATTTAATATTTTGACAGTTCTCAATATCTTTCGAAAGTATTGACAAATAACCATTCTAATGTAAAATTCAAAATTGAGGATATAAAAATGAAAAAAATCTTTGTAACTCTTGCCGTAATTACGTTTTTTATTCTGGGATGTCTTATTGGATTTTATTTCATGTTCCCTTCCAGTATTGCAGAAATTCTGATCCATTTAAACAGAAGCAATTCCGGCTTATCAAAAAAACAAATCAAACTGCCCAATGGACTTGAAACAATATATCTGGAAGGCGGAACCGGCGAGACAATCGTACTCCTTCATGGCGCCGGACAAAATAAAGATAATTTTACAGAAATGTCACGTTTCCTGACAGATAAATATCATGTAATTATTCCCGATCGAATTGGATACGGGGAATCCTCCAAACCCATGGATATTGATTATTCCCCTATCGCTCAATCTGAATATATACTGCAATTGCTGAATGCGCTCGATATCCAGCAATTTCATCTTGTCGGCAGTTCTCAGGGAGGTCAAATTGCAATGATCTATACACATTTGAATTCTGAAAGGGTAAAGTCTCTGTTTCTTCTGAACGCATATGGAGTACAGAGCGTTCCGAGAACGGAACTCATGCAGAAGATTCACGATTCCAAAGACAATTTTGCTCCCATACACAGCATTGATGAATTTAAGGAATTCCTGGGTTTCTTTTATCATAAAACCCCGTATATTCCCGGCCCTGTTCTTGATTTTATTTTCATGCAAAGCAGTGAAAATTTTGAAAGAGATAAATTAATTTTCTATCAAGTCGTTTATCACGACATAGAAAAAGTGATTACCCGGGAGGACACTCCAGCATTAATCATCTGGGGCGATGATGATAAAGTCATCCATATTGATGGCGCGAAAGTCATTCAAAAACTTTTTCCAAATTCGCAGCTGGTAATTATGAAAGACACGGGGCATTTACCCATGCTTGAAAAACCTGACGAAACGGCAAATCACTATTTTAAATTTCTTGAATCTTTGCAGTAGGCTTGATTTTTTTTTTAAGAATTCACACTCTCATGGGATTGTTTTCTTCAGCAGCAAACGACAAAATATACTTCATACATAGCATACATAATTATTTATATTTATATTTTTTCATTTTTTTTTCTTGATTTTTTCTATATACTTCTGCAAGATCAATGAATCAATGCTTATTTAATAACTACGTATATACTTTGCAGAAAATGGATGCTTCTCTTTATTTTGATCATCACCTGCACCTCATGCAGTGATAAATTTAAAGATGACAGTTTGCTTCTGACAAATCTTTTGATAACCGGCAAAATTTTTGAACTGTTTCCTCCGACCATTGCCATCAGCGGATCCCCGTTTGTATTTGACACCGATGTTTCCATAACTCCTATCATACCAGATACCGAAGGAAGGATTACATTCTGCACGGTCAGCCCGCCTCTGCCTGCAGGACTGACGGTTAACCAGAGCACCTGCCTCATTTCAGGAGCCGCTACAGTATCTCAATCTGCTACAGTTCATACGGTTACTGCCGGGAACTCAGCAGGAGGCAGTTCCGTAGTGATAACGATTACCGTAAATCTGTCTCCGGCGCCAACTCTTTCTTATGCCGGCAGCACCTTTCTATTTACACGAAATACAGCAATAACAATGATCGATGCGACAGTTTCGGGAATTATTTTATCCTGCACTTCATCGCCTCCTCTGCCTGCAGGACTTACCATCGACAATACTACCTGCGATATAACGGGAACACCAACAGACTATCAGTCCTTCATAACCTATACAATCACAGCATCCAATTCAACTGGAAATGCAACCGCTCTTATGGACATTGAAATTGATAATGAATGGATTCAGGATGCATACATAAAAGCAACCAATGCAGAAGGAGGAGATAATTTCGGTAATGCCGTCGCCATTGATGGAGACTATGCAGTGATCGGTGCTTACCATGAGACCAGCGGAGATTCCGGCATCATAAATGACGATGATGCGTCAATTACAGATTCTTCCTCAGCATCTACAGCGGGAGCAGTTTATGTACTCAAACGAGATTTGGCCAGCGGGAACTGGATTCAGGATGCTTATCTCAAGCCTTCAAATACAAAAAGCAACGATGAATTTGGCAACGATGTTGCCATAAGCGGCGATTCCATCATCGTAGCAGCATGGAATGAAGACAGCAATGCAACATCCATCACCAATGATGACGGCAGCCATTCCGGTACATACGGTTCAACATCCGATAACCCTGGAACTGCCTTTATTTTTAAACGAGACGCAGCAACAGGAGACTGGATTCAGGATGCACATCTTAAAGCTTCAAATTCGCAGACTGGCGACAACTTTGGATCCAGCGTTTCTATTTACGGCGAATATGCCGCTGTCGGAGCATCGAACGAAGACAGTAATGCAACAAGCATCACAAATTCCGATGGAAGCGTTTCTGGAACAGACGCAGGTCCTTCTGATAATTACGGAGCGGTTTACATATTTAGAAGAAATTCATCGGGTGACTGGATCCAGGATGCATATTTAAAAGTTCCAGAAAGCGATACAGATGATGACTTTGGCGAAGCCGTCACTCTTCACGGTGCATTTCTTGCCGCAAGTTCTCGAAAGGAAGACAGCAATCAAACAGGCATTACAAATACAGACGACACTGCAGATACAGATAATTCTTCGGATGCAGGCGGAGCAGTTTACCTTTTCAAGCTGGATACAGGAACAGGACTCTGGTCCCAGGACGCTTATCTAAAAGCATCCAACAGCGGAAGCGGCGATGAATTCGGAAAAAGCATTGATCTTTACGACAATCAGCTGATTGTCGGCTCCTGGAAAGAAGACAGCCATGACACTGCTGTCTCAAATATAGACGGAACACATTCGGCACTTACAGATGCCACATCATCAGAAGATTACGGAGCTGCCTATATTTTTAAACGCGATGCAGTCAGCGGAAACTGGATTCAGGATGCTTACCTCAAACCTTCCGACGGAGTCTCACTCGACCGATTCGGAGAAAGTGTCTCCGTCAATCAAAACTTTGCCGTTGTCGGCGCACCGGAAGAAGCAAGCACTGCGGCAGGCATCACCAATACTGATGCAACAGGCGATGCCAATACATCAGATGCAGGAACAGGAGCTGTATATATTTTCAAAAAAGATCCAATAACGGGAAACTGGATCCAGGATGCATATGTAAAAGCTTCCAATCCGGGAAAAACTGACAATTTCGGCTGTGATGTTTCCGTAAGCAGCGAAGATAGAATTGTTATCGGCGCCCTGAATGAATCCTTCGAAGTATCCTCCACGCCGCCGACCATCAATAACACAGATAACAGCGATACACTTCTGCTCAAAAGTGCTACAAACAGCGGCGCTGCTTATATTTTTAAAAGAAAATAATTTTCCCTGGTTTCCTCTCTTCATGCCCTCAAAGAAGCGGCCGGGGAGAGTAAAAAAGACCAAAAAAAATTCTACCTGGACATATACAAAACTGAAAAATTATATTACATTAAGATATAAAATCAATGACAGCAAATGAGGATTGATTTCAGTACATAAACCATTGAATCGATCCGTCAAAACCATCCAGGAGAATTTTATGCCCAAAAAACCCAGATTAACAGAAGCAAAAGTCATTGCAGAAAA
>JAOUOA010000113.1 GCA_029880625.1 Spirochaetia bacterium | reverse complement strand
TTGAATTTACTTATCTTCGCGCTGTTCTCATGGCATTTTTCTTTTTTGTTATTTTTGGAAGCCTCGGAACATTGAATTTAATTCCATATACGCATATAATTCTGCTCGGAGGCATTTCTCTTTCAGGACTTATGGCAGGCAGAGCCTTTTATTATGAAGCTCATAAATACATTTCCATTTCCAAACTCAGTGTCGGAATGCTTTTTGAACCTGTTTTTATTCTGATTGCATCGTATTTTATTCTGAATGAAGATTTAAATCTCCAAAAAATCACAGGCGCTGCAATTATCCTTCTCGGCCTCTGGCTTACGGCAAAAAAGAATATTACATTTCATGGCATGAAAGAATTTTTTCGGATAAACGGCCTTGAGAAAAAAGAAAAATAAATCATCCCAAAATCCAATACATTAAAATATTTTCATAAATCTTCAAAATATCCCTTGACATATATAGTTAGGCTCACTAATCTTTTCCCCATGCACCATATTCCCGACAAAAATGATATTACAGAAGTTCTGGACGCTTTTTATACCCTTGAAAACCAGCTTTCAGTTCTTCTGATGGAATCCGCTCTTACCATGCCTCGATTTCGGGTTATGGCATTTATTGAAAATCATCAAAGTGTCACACTGTCAGATATCAGCGCAGCCCTTAAAATTACCAATGCCACGGCCAGCGTCCTTGCAAAAGAGCTTTTAAAAGCTGAACTGATCTTTTATAAAAAAAATCCCGACGATGCGAGATCCAAGTTCATTGAGCTGACTTCAAACGGCAGAGACCGCTATTATATCGCTTCAGACAGCCTTCAAAAGCTATATAAAAGTCTGACAAAGAAGATTCCATCTTCAACCGTAAAAGCTGGAAAGATGTTCTTTCGTGAAATGAAAATGCAATTTAAAGAAAAAAATTAAATTATTTATAAAGGAGAAAATGATGAGCGCACAGAGAATGGTTTATGCAGTAGTTTCACTTACAATCGCAGCAGGAATCTGGCTTACAGGATGCAATGAAGTACACTGGCTTTTATATATACCTGCAGTACTGCTGGGATTTGCCGCAATTACAGGAATCTGCCCGGGATTTTTGTTCTGGAAAGCCTGTGGACTGAAGTAAAAGAACAAGCTTCTCGCTTAATATTTCAGCACCTTTTTTTCAGAGATTGTTTGCGTAAGGGCTGGCTCTGAAAGATCCGTGGATATTAATTTTCCCTTATCCGGCATTAAGTTTTTTTCTTTTTTGACGATAGCTTTTCTAAATTGTCATGAAAGCTAAATGTCTGCTCATATTTATTTTTCCATTCTACTCACTTTTCGCAGATGATACAGTAGACCAAGCAGAAACCTTAAGAAGAGAATTAAAATTTCAAGAAGCAGTTAAACTTCTTGAAGCAAATCGTAACCAATCTCTTGAATCCCGGAATCTACTTGCTCTTCTGTATCTGGATCTGAACTGGCTGGGGAAAGCCGATGCAATTTATTCAGAACTTTGCGAAAGAAAACCTTCCTATGACTGTTATCTTGCCTGTGGTTCCCTTTAAATGAAAATGGGGGGATATGTAAAAGCTGAAAATCAGTTCCGCAAAGCATTGCAGATCAAAAAAACATCGGCGGCGCATTCCAATCTGGCTGTAGCATTATTTTATCAGCGAAATTTCACTCAGTCGGAAGAACACCATCAGAAAGCACTGCAGATCTCCCCGGACAATATCACTGCATATACCAATTTTGCAATTTTTCTTTTCACCCAAAAAAAATACGACGAATCTGAAATTTATTTCAGAAATATACACTCTGCAGATTCCGGATCATTTTATGCGCATCTGTTTCTCGGACGAATTTACTATATCAGAAAAGAATACAATAAATCTTTAAGCGAATTAAATCAGGGGATACGGATCAATCCCTCTTTCTTTGATCTATATTACCACAGAGCCGCCGTTCATTACAGACAGAGGAATAAAAGCGCCGCTCTTTCGGATCTGAATACGGCAATTCGACTGGAACCGCTGAACAGCAGGGCTGTGGATTTCAGAAATAAAATCAGAAAAGAAAGAAATTAAATGATTCAAATATTATTCACAAAACGTATGCGAATGGAGAAATAAAATGAATATAAATAAAGAAATTTTATTAATGCAGTTATTTTCAAATCAAATATTAATTTCTGCTGCAATAAGATATATGCAATTAGTCATTTGGAATTTAAATTCAACCCTTGCAACTGTATTGATTAAAAGATTTGATTTTTCCATAAAGTTTTTAAAAAATCAAATCTCAATTACTGCAGGAATTTTACTTTTTCTAATTGCCGTTTCTGTTCCATTAAACGCGCAGACAATGGAAAACAAAAAGTTTTTTGAATTTGGAATCATTCAGTATGCAGAAAACGTTGTCTTCTCGCTTAAAAACTTTCTCTTGCCGACAGAAACTGCCCGAATTTCTGTACACAAAAAAAATACAGTTACCGGCAAAAAAGGCAGCCGGTTTCATATCCCTGAGTATGCGTTTCAGGACCCGAACGGAAATCTTGTCAGAGGAAACGTTGGTATTGTAATCCAGGAAATCATCGATCCTGTGGATTTTCTGATATCGGGAGTGCATCTGGAATACAAAGAAAACGGCAAAACAGAATATTTTCAATCGGCAGGAATGTTTCGAATCCAGGCTTTTCAAAATAACAGCGAACTGAAACTTGCACCGGAAAAAAAAATTATTGTAGAATTTCCGGACCTTTCCCGTGGCGAATCTTTCAATGTTTACAAAATGAACAGCCGGAATGAATGGATTCTTGACAGAGAAAACAGCGACAAAACTTCACTCAGAAATACAGAAGAAAGATCTCCATTTAACTATATCAATCCGGAAATATACGAAGTACAGGCAGTGCCGGGCGAATTTTTCAATGAGGCGCCTGCAGGAGGAAGCCAGCCTGCCTCTTTTGACGAAGATTCAGGATTTGTTCTGCCCAGAATTGCTGCAATTGACGGGATGAACTGGTGGAATTTTGATTCACCCTATCCTCATGTTGCCTGCTTGAAAGGCACAATCAGCGATCCTGACAAAATTCTAAGCGAATATTATACAATTTATACAATAGGGATTACCTACAAAGGCGCTTTTAACCGGACACTTAAAAATAAAAACAATGAGTTCAAGATCAATGCCCATAAAAATAAAAAATCGAAAATCATCATTATGGACCAGAAAGGAAATATCGGAGTTTCCGGAGTAATTTCAGCAGGCAATCAAAACGGCTTTGATAAATATCCGGAAGGACCGGACAATTTCTGTCAGGCTTCAGGCGAAATTGTCATTAAAAAACTTGATAAAGATTTATTAAACGACAGAAAAAAACTTTCAGAATATCTCAGCCTGCCGGAAGAAGTTTATAAATTTAATTAATACGAGATTTAGATTCCGTTGCATATTGAAATATTTCGTCAACAGCTTTTGATACATCATTAACAATTCTGGAAACAGAACCGCCTTCATTCAGCAATTTTCCAATCTCATGAAATGAATCTTCCTCGCTCTTTTCTAACAAATTCACATGATGTTTCAGGCAGATTTCTTTTATTTTTTCGAAATCAAGATCTTCAAAATTTGCATATGTTTCATTGGAATTCTGTGAAAGATAGGAAAATGTCTTTCTACCGTCAGAAATTACAAAAGATGAACCTTCTCTTTTTGCAATATATACAGTTTCCAGATTCTCACAGTCAATTTTTATGGAAAGATTCTTTTGCTGAATCAGTTCCTCCAGTTCGGAAAAAATTTCTGGAAGCTTTTTCAGAACCAGCCTGCTCCCAGATGGCTTCGGAAAGGCCAGGGAATACCCAGAAGAATCAGCAGAAGAGCAATAAAATAAAAAATAAAAATTTTACGAAAGCGAAGGGCTGATTCTGAAATCTTCTTAGATCTGGAATATCCAAGGGTAATCAAAACAACTGCGGCAAGCATGGTAAATGAATGCTCCACCGTGAAAAAGCGAACCATGGAATTGCCCATTTGAGAAAAATCAACCTTTACGCCCCAAGCCATAAAAAAGAGAACCAAGCCGAGCAGCATCTGAAGATGAGTTATGATTAAAACACTTAAATGAAGAATTTTAGAATTTTTTCCGTATTCCTGATTCTTTTTCCATCCACCAAAAGATGTCACAACAGCTGCAATTAAAGCGGCCAGCAATATCCAGCGAATTCCTGAATGAGAATGGATCAGACCTGAAAGCATAAATTTCTCCCTTTACAATTAAAATGAATCCAGGGAAATATAGAAATGATCTTTGAAATCGGCAAGAAATAAATCTATAAATCCGTTAATTTTTATCTTGAAGATCTACTTTGTTCCATATACTACTGCCATTATTCAGAATCAGGAGACCGAACCTATGAAATTTATAATCAAACTGGCGCTTTTTATGCTGATTTTTTCTTTTTTATCATCAGCATGTTCTTTCGAAGTAAAAATTGATCCCTATGATAACGACCGGCACGAGGAAAAAGAAGATCGAGAAGAAAGAAAAGAAGAAAAGGAAGAAAAAAAAGACCATGATGATGACGATGATGATAAAAAATATAAAAACTGCAAAAGCAAATGCCACGGATTGACCGGGCAGAGACGTGCCCGATGCAACCATAAATGCCAGGGAAAATACGACGATTAAAAGATGTTTCTAAATCCGGTTCCGAACTCTTCTGAAATCAGAATCAGGAGCCGGGTTCAGAATTATTTAACTATTAATAAAGCAGTCATAGCGGAATCAAATTTCAGGAATTCAGCTGTTTTCTTTAATTTCTGTGATTAATTTTGACATTGCATCTTTCGCATCACCGAAATACATAAGAGCGTTGGGAAAACCGTAAAGCTCATTTTCAATGCCCGCATAGCCGGGTTTCATGCTTCTTTTATTGATAATTACTGTACGCGCTTTATCAACGTTTAAAATCGGCATGCCGTAAATCGGAGAGGATTTATCGTGGCGGGCCGCCGGATTCGTAACATCATTTGCTCCAATCACAAGAGCCAGATCCGTATTTGCAAATTCATCATTGATCTGATCCATTTCCATCAGAATTTCATAGGGAACATTTGCTTCTGCAAGCAGAACATTCATATGTCCGGGCATTCTTCCCGCAACTGGATGGATGGCAAATTTTACTGTAATATCGCGCTTTTGCAGCAGTTCGGAAAGTTCGCGGACAACATGCTGAGCCTGCGCAACAGCCATTCCATATCCAGGAACGATGATGACAGAGGTTGCCGTTTCAAACAGCATGGCGGCTTCTTCGACGCCCACTTCTTTAATTATAATATCTTTCTTTTCGCCAGATTTCGCAGCCGGAGCATTGCCGAATCCGCCAAGCAGAACATTCAGCAGAGAGCGGTTCATGCTCTTGCACATGATCTGTGTCAGAATGATGCCGGAAGCCCCCACAAGAGAACCCGTAATAATCAGAACGCTGTTTTGAATGACAAAGCCCGTCATGGCCGCCGCAATTCCTGAATAGGAATTCAGAAGAGAAATGACAACAGGCATATCCGCGCCGCCGATGGGAATCACAAGAAGAACTCCAAGAAGAAGCGCAAGAACTACAATCGCTATAACAATTTCATGTGAGGGAGTCTCTATGATACCGTCCAGCAAATGAATTCCGGACTGATCTGCCATCACATAACCGAGACCGACCGAGACTAAAATCAGCGTTAAGTTGATGAAATGCTGCATGGGATACATCACGGATTTTTCCGTAACGATGCCCTGGAGCTTTCCAAAAGCAATAAGAGATCCGGTAAAGGTCACGCCTCCAATAAAAATACCAAGAAATGTTGTTATGGATGTAAACGAATCAAGGTCATGAGCAAGATTGAATTCAGAAGAAGAGACAAGAAGCGAAGCAATGCCTCCAAAGCCGTTCAGGAGCGCCACCATTTGCGGCATAGCCGTCATCTGCACAGTTGTCGCCAGAACGAATCCGATCATGGCTCCGATCAGAATCCCGGCAATAATCAGTTCATAAGAAACAATTTTATGATTAAACAGCGTCACCAGCACGGCAATCAGCATTCCGAAGGCTGCAAAGGCATTTCCCTGACGGGCTGTTTTGACCTTGCTCATTCGCTTGATGCCGAGTATAAAAAACACAGCCGAAACTATATAAGCTGCCGTTGAAAAATGTTCGTAATTCATTCTTTTTATAAACCTTTATTTTTTCTTAAACATACGGTCCATTCGATCCGTGACAAGGAAACCGCCGACAACGTTAATGGTTGCAAAAATAACGGCTAAAAACCCCAGAATGGAACTCAGGCCCAGATCCATATTAAACACTTGAATAAAACCCGTATCATCAATCCCCGAACTGATGACAGCGCCTACCAGGGTAATTCCTGAGATTGCATTAGATCCGGACATGAGCGGCGTATGGAGTGTAGGAGGGATTTTTGAAATCAGTTCAAATCCGAGAAAAATTGCCAGTACAAAAATTGTAATCAGTGTAAATAAATCCATAGTTTGTTTCCTAATTAGCTGCAGCCTTTGTCGCTTCGTGAACGATCTGCCCGTCCTTGCAGATCATGGAACCAGCGACAATTTCATCTGTAAGCTCCAGTTTTAACGATCCGTTATCTGTAAGATACTCAATTAAACTCAGCAAATTTCGCGAATAAAGCTGACTTGCATTATATGCGACATGCGAAATTATATTCACATCTCCGATAATTTTTACGCCTGAGATTTCGATCGTCTGATCGGGTTTTGTCAGTTCGCAGTTTCCGCCGGTGCCTGCAGCCATATCAACAATAACAGCTCCCGGTTTCATTCTCTGAACCATTGCTTCTGTAATCAGCACCGGGGCTTTTTTTCCGGGAACCTGAGCTGTTGTGATGACAGCGTCAGCTTCGCTTAAATGTTCGGTTAGAATATCCTGCTGTTTCTGAAGATATTCGGCAGATGCTTCTTTTGCATAGCCTCCGCTTCCCTCCAGTTCTTCGCCAGGGGGTTCAATATATTTTGCGCCGAGGCTTTCGACCTGCTCTTTTACTGCAGGCCGAACATCGGAAACCTCAACCACAGCGCCAAGGCGTTTTGCAGTTGCGATTGCCTGAAGACCGGCAACACCGGCGCCCAGAATGACAACCTTTGCAGGAGAAATCGTTCCTGCAGCCGTCATCATCAGGGGAAAAATTTTATTGATTTCATTGGCAGCCATAAGGACAGCTTTGTAACCGGCAAGATTAGTCTGCGAACTGAGGGCATCCATTCTCTGCGCTCGTGTGATTCGGGGAATGGCATCCATGGAAATCATATCGATTTTAAGCGATGCTGCTTTTTTAACAGCTTCTATATTAATAAGTGAAAACAGAAATCCGATCAAAAGCGCGCCGGGCTTTAGCATTTCAAGCTCATGTTTTCCTGCTGATGGATGAACTTCAGGAGGCTGAACTTTTAATAAAAGGTCGGTGCCGGAGTACAGAGCTGCTATATCGCTTATAATTTTTGCGCCTGCTTCTGCATATTCTTCATCGGAAAAGCCTGACGCCTTTCCGGCTCCGGCTTCAATTTGAACCGCATGTCCTATTTTTGTCAGTTTTGAAATAGATTCGGGAACAATCGCAACCCGTTTTTCGCCTTTTGTAATTTCCTTAGCTACTGAAATGATCAATTTAATATCCTTTTATTGCAGAAAGAGCTTTTTTATAATTCTAATATCAAGATATATTTCGCGAAAAATATAAATCCGCTGTATCTGGTTGCATTCGGAATCAGTGATTTATGAAACTAAATTTCGCTTAAAAAAAATCCGAATCCATAGACT
>JAOUOA010000111.1 GCA_029880625.1 Spirochaetia bacterium | reverse complement strand
GTTGCGAATTATCCGAATTTCAATCCCAACCGTTACTATGCAAGCCGTCCTGAAGAACGAGGAAACTGGGCATTTCGTCTTAATTACGAACCAGGATCTACCGTTAAAATTTTTATGGCGGCGATTCTTCTGCAGGAAAAAGCAGTTTCTCCAAGAGAAAAGTTCTTCTGCAACGGAGAAATTAAATACAAAGACATCAATGTGCGCTGCAAGAATAAAAATAAAATTGTAAGCCACGGAAATCTGAATCTTGATGAGATACTGAAGGTTTCCTGCAATGTCGGCATCATTAAAGCCATGCAGAGAGTCCGCAGAGATAAAATTCATCATTATCTTGAAAAGCTCGATTTTGGAGAAAAAACAAATATTCTGATGGGAGCAGGCGAAACATCCGGCTATCTCCCTGGCCTGAACAACTGGCCCGTCGCATCCGGTTACTACGCTCCGATCGGCCAGGGTTTCAGCGTTACTCCTCTGCAGATCCTGAAAGCTGCATCTTCCCTTGCAAACGGAGGGAAGCTTTTTGATCCAATTGCAGTAAAATATGTAAAACATCCGGACGGAAGAATCCTGGATGAAAATAAAATTAAATATTCAAGAAATCCTTTTGACGAAAGCGTAAACAGAAAAGTTTTAAAAATGATGCGGAATGTTGTAACAGGAGGAACCGCCAGTCTTGCCAATATATCAGAAGTTGCGATTGCAGGAAAAACCGGTACCGCGCAGAAATCGACCGCAAGCGGATATTACGGCTTTATCTCTTCATTTATTGGTTTTTTTCCTGCAGAAAATCCAAGGTATGCAGGGATTATTTTATATGACGAACCTGAAGGCGATCAGGGAGGCGGGTTAATTGCAGCTCCTGTATTTGCAAAAATTGCTCCGGCAGTTCTTGAGATCGTGCACTCACGCGAAAAAACAACCGGCTTGAAAAAATTCACTCCTTTTAACGCAGGAAAAAATGATTTTAATCGGGATATTATTTATGACTTCAGAAACCTGTCTGCCAGAGAATCTTTAAGCATTTTTCACAGATACAGCCATTTAAAATTAGAAATCAAAGGAAGCGGATATGTTTACAAACAAATTCCTCCTCCGGGAACACCTGTGCAGAAAACAGACAAACTGATTCTGTTTCTGGGGGAATAAATTACGGCAGAAACAGAATGATTCCGAATACGGTGCACCTTCGGCTTACTTGAGGCAAAATACAGGAACAGGACTTCCCCGGAGAACTCTTTCTGTTGTTGAACCGAAAAATAAATTTTCAAGCTTTTGTTTTTCAGAAAGGGTCCCCATGGCAATCATATCGACTTTTAAATCGCGAGCCAGTTTAATGATTTCAATAAAAGGTATGCCCTCAACAACTATACTCTGCGTATTTTCGCCAAATTTGAGAGACATTTCTTTAATTCGATTCTGTGCATCCTCTTTAATTCTTGATTTAATATCATGATATTCTTGAATGCCGCTCTTTTCAATTGAAACCAGCATTTCAGTATCAAGAACATGCAGAAGTACCGCTTCCATATTTCGGTTTAAATAGATGTCCAGACTTTTATGAAGAATATTTGCATCTTCAGAAAGATCGACAGGAAGAAGAATGGAAAGAGATTTTTCACTGCTCATAAGATCAAAGAAACAGCCCCTGAACTGTACGGCAAGAAAAATCTATGAAGCAGAGCAATGACTTTCGTCACATCCGCAGCTTTTTCCTTTGATTTTATCAAAAGATTCCTTGCCTTCTTTTGCCGCATAATAAACAACACCCAGACTTCCAGCAGCATCAACATAGGGGAATCCAGTAATTTCATAAGTCACACTTGATAAAAAAACAATTCCGGATAAATACAGACAGGCTTTAGTACAGTTAGCGTCGGCAATGATTGCGTCATTTTTTAAAAGCCTTCCTGCTTTCAATTTAAAATAAATTAAAAAATACATGGAGATCAGAGAAAGAAGTGTAATAATAATTCCGGCGAACGTTGTGACAGGCTTTGAACCTGTGTACAGATTGATCAGAATCCCAATAAAAATGGAAACGGCAAGGATGTAAAAAGAAATTCCGGTAATGCGAAGAGCTGTTTTTTCAAATGTATCAGGCTGATGTGAGGGATTCTTTTTAATCTTGAGAATCATATGAGCAATTCCAATGCCTGACAGGACTTCTACAAAGCTGTCCAGGCCGAATCCGAAAAGGGCCAGGGTTTCATCCTCAATTCCAAAATAAACAGATACGATGCCTTCAATTACATTGTAGGCGATAGTTATCATACTGAGAGCAAAGGCCAGATTGTAAAGAGAGTCCGTGTTTTTCTCTGTGATCGAAAATATCATTTTAATTTAGTGAAAACCAAATTTGCTTTTTTGACAACCTTTTTTTCCAGACAGACATTCAGCAGAGCTTCAAGAGACTCATCGGTCGGTGAGAAAGAAAGAAAAACAGCGCCTGGTTCCGAAACTTTAATATCAAAAAACGGATTCCCGTTGTACAGAGCAATAATATGCGGCCGGTCAGAATCCTGCATTTTTTGATTTAAATTGATTTTATCAGCAAAACGGTTCCACTGTTTCAAATTAAATTCATTCACTTCTACAATAAATAGATTAGAAGGATTGTTTTCCGCAGACTTTAATAGAGAAATAAAATTCAGTGGCTGAATATTTTTTACGGGAATTTTTAATTCTGCATATTTTTTCATTTTAGATGTAGAATAATAAAATTGGATATTTTCTTTGTCTTTTGATGGGAAAGAATAATCTTTTTTCAGAGAACGGATCGAATCATCAGCAACAGAGCTGTAAAGAGTTTTCTTTTTGTATTTATTTTCAAGGCGAAGAAACGTTTCATTCACTCGAATTTTTTTACGGTTAAAATAATCGCTTAAATCCTCCCGGGCATATTTTGAATTTTGCTGGTGGAAGTACCCTTTTTTATATTTCAGAGATATCTGACGAAGAACCGCTCTATCAAGATCTTCAATGCTCAATTCTCCGCTCTGAAATGCAGAATGAAGGGCCTTGAATGCCTTTTCCGGCAGACGTCCCGTAGTGGTCAAAAGAATAATATCAGCGCCCGCCAGGAAAGCTTTTTTAATGGATTCTTCAGGCTTGTAGCGCTTTGATATGGCATGCATTTCCATTGCATCCGTAAGGATCAGCCCGTTATATTTTAGTTTTTCTCGCAGGATGCCTCTTAAAATTTTTGGACTGAGAGTTGCGGGTTCTTCACTGTCCAGAGCAGGAAACAAAATGTGCGCGCTCATTAAGGCTTCCGCCCCGTTTTCTATGGATTTTTTAAAAGGAATCAGCTCCATTTTTTCAAGTTCTTCATAACTTTTATTGATTCTGGGCAGGGCCAGGTGGCTGTCCGTATCTGTATCGCCATGTCCGGGGAAATGTTTGATGACAGGAACGATCTGAGCTTTCCGAATTCCTTTGGAATGAGAAATTCCCATTGAAGCGACCAGCTCAGGGCTGCTTCCGAATGAACGCGTATTGATAACAGGATTTTCCGGATTATTGTTTACATCCAGCACCGGAGCAAGAAGAAGATTGAAGCCAAGATCCCGCAAACGGTATGCGGTCAGAAAGCCGACATCTTCAGCATACTGAACATTCGCAGTCTGGCCGATTGCCATTGCTCCGGGAGACGAATCGTCAGGAATGCGCGCGATACGGCCTCCTTCCTGATCAATGCTGATAAATAACGGAATTTCGGTGGAATGCGAGGCCAGATTCTGAAGTTCGCCGTTTAATTTTTTTATGGATTCAGGGCTGCCGATATTATTGGCAAATAAGATGACGCCGCCCGCTTTTAATTTCTGTATATCTCGGACAGCATAGGAGTCGATGGATTTTCCGTTAATCCCTACATGAATGAGCTGACCCACTTTTTCTTCGAGGGTCATCTGCTGAAGAATCATTTCAGGAGTTTGACGAAGCGATAAATCAATTCTGTAATCCTGGATAAACAGATACAGAAATACAGATATTACGGCAGAAGCAGACAGCAAAACAGAAATGACCCGGAAATGTTTTTTCAGGTAATCAAAAACTTGATTCATACAGCAGGTTAAAAACTGCCGATGACGCTATCAATCTGTTTTTGCTGCTTTTTCTCAGCATCCTTGACGGCTCTGAAAATACGAAGTTCCAGTAATCTAAGCATATTAATATATTCTCTGAGCATTGAAATTTTATTATCGAGATCATCTACATAGTAAACCCTGGTCTTGATGGGAATTCCATTATAGGTAATCATTTCAACAGTCTGAAGTCGGGGTTCATCGGTAAAACGAAATTCACTGTTTTCCCAGTTCCCGTTTTCCTGTTTTTCTCTGATGTGTAAAATGAGATTTACGCCTCCTGCAGAGGTTCCGCCTTCTTTATGAGGCGCTTCGTCCATAAGGCTGTATCGCTTCTTCTGCGTATAATCGCCTCCAGCCCTGCCCCGGACTGTATTGAAGGTAACATTTGAAATTTTAGCTCCGTTCCAGAGAATCAGCGCTTTTTCAGTATAAATGAACTGGTCGCGCCCGACAGGCCCGGTTTCAATCATATTGGTCATGGCAATTTCCGTCTGGTTGACAGTGTCAATTCTTCCGTATGATTTTAAAGCATCGTTATATTTCTCTATTGAGGAAATGGATTTCTGGACCTGATTCTCAAGATTCAGGATCATTTTCTTTCTATTGGCGATATAACCCGAGGAAACTTCGGTAACCTCCTGTGAAAAAACTGCGGCAAGAGGCAAAAGAAGCACACTTACTAAAATTTTCGCAAAAAAACTGTATTTTAATTTCATAATAACCACTTCCTGAAACGGCAAATTTTATCCTGCAGGATTCCCGGGAAAAAATCAATCAATTTTCCTTGAGTTTAACAGAATCCAAAAAATTATAAGCCTTACAATATTTTTCGTTGGACTTTTTGGAAAGTCTCTCTCATATTGTTCATCGGCCAGTTCACTATGGAAATTACAGTCGATAAAGACAAAAATCGAATAATTTTTAAGCTCGATGGAAGCCTTGATATCTATACCTCTCTCGACTTAAAAATAGCCCTTGAAAAAAATATTATTGGCGACACCCCGGTAATCATCATTGATATGGAAAAACTCACATATATTGATTCCAGCGGTATCGGTATTTTAATTAAATCGTTAAATTTTGTACAGGGACATAACGGTAAGCTTTATGTCGCAAATCTAAAGCCTGTCATTGAAAAAGTATTTAAGGTAAGCGGTTTAACCTCTTATTTTGAAATCCTTTCTCATGAAGATTACATGAAATACATTGAATCTTAATCGTTATTCTTTACCAGTCTTTCTTTTACTGCAAAAGCATCCCAGATTCCAAAAAAAGTTTCCCCGGGCGAGGGTTTCAGGGTTACCTTTAATGTTCTTCTGAAAGCATATTCACGGTCAACAATCACAACAATTGGGGTATTTAAAAAAATGCCATTTCCTGTATAAACAGTTTTCAGAGATTTTCCATTTACCAGAATTTCAAGCCAGCGCATTCCCGGAAGAATGACAGGATCATCTTTATAAACACTCTTTTCTGAATCAGGATAACAGTAATTGTCTTCTGTTTGAAGATCATACCTTGATGACGGAACAAAAGAAACCAGATCCAGATAAAGGTAAACCCTTCCTTTTCCAGGAGCGCTCAAAACAAAATCCATACCCTGTACCGGTATGACTTCTGCTTCAAAATCATCCATATCCTGGAAAGAACAGTCCCCGATTAAACTTAAATTCCTGCTGGAACCCCAGACAGAAAGCTCTCTTGATGTAATAAATTTCCCGTAAACTGCCGATTTCCCAAAATTAATCCTTGTGGGAATGTCTTCGGATTGAACGGGGAAAGTTAAAATTAAGAAAAACAGTGATACAGTAAAAAGTCTGCAGAAATTAATCTTCATTATAAAATTTATATCGACCTTGATGGTGAATTTCCTGTCTCTGTTTTTTATGCAGATTATCCATAATCTGGAAAAATTCAATGCCCCCTGGGAATCATCTGTTCTTACCCTGGGTGTTTTTGACGGAATGCATCTCGGACATTCAACTTTGATGGACCGTCTTGTCCGCGAATCCCACAAACAGGCAAGAGTTCTTGTTACCTACGACCCCCATCCTGATATTGTTCTGGGAAAAAATAAAACTGACAGTAGAATGGAATTATTCACTTATTCTGAAAAACTTGCGCTTCTCCAGCAGTATGATCTCGATGCTGTTATTTTTCTGCCGTTTACCATGGAGCTTGCAGCCATGTCAGCGGAAGATTATCTGAAAAACATACTTATTGATAAACTCAAAGCAAAAAAAATTATTATTGGATATGACCAGGTTTTCGGTAAAAACCGAAGAGGGGATTATAAGTTCCTTGAACAGATGAGCGGTAAATTTCACTTTCATGTAGAACAGGTACAGGCAGTCCGCCTGGAAGAAGAAATTATTTCCAGTTCTCTCGTACGGAAGTATTTGAAATCGGGTAATCTTGATAGAGCCAATTTAATGCTCGGACATGACTACTGTCTTTCCGGTCTTGTAATCCGCGGCCATGAAAGGGGCTCTTCCCTCGGATTTCCCACAGCCAATATAGATATTCCGGATACAAAGGTTCTTCCAAGAGAAGGAGTTTATATCGGTACAGCGGAATGGAGTCATGAAAAATTCAAAACCATGGTTAATATTGGAAAAAACCCGACTTTTGGGGAGAACTATCTATCCGTTGAAGCACATATTCTTGATTTTTCAGAAAAAATCTACGGTGAAATGCTTAAAATCACACTGAAAGAACGCATCCGGGATGAAAAAAAGTTTTCCGGCAAAGAAGAACTGAAAGCCCAGCTAAAGCAGGATCGAGAAAAAGCTAAATCTATTATTTTATAGATCAATTTTGCAGATTCATTCCAAAAGAATCACTCCTTTGGCTTTTTTTATTTTTTTTTGTAACGCATACAGAAAATATCAGTCCTATAAAATAGAGTGTTTAAGAACACGCTGAATCCCCCAGGAATGCGGGATCATATACAGAGCAGGAGCGATCATGAAATCATATCGCTCCTGCTTTTAGAATAAATGGAGGTGCCGGAATGCATTTTCGGCATCCAGGAGCGAATTGTGGTAGAACATCTTACACTTGATACTTTTAAAGAAAAAGTGTTTAATTTTGAAGAAGACAAAGAATGGAATTTTAAAGGTGAGATTCCCTGTATTATCGATTTTTATGCTGATTGGTGCGGACCCTGCAAAATGGTAGCCCCTCTGATGGACGAGCTTGCAGATGAATATAACGGCAAGGTTGCATTTTACAAAATTGATACAGAAAAAGAACAACAGCTTGCCGGAATGTTTGGAATTCAGAGCATTCCATCAATTTTATTTGTTCCTGCTGGTGAAAAGCCTCAGATGGCTGTAGGAGCACTTCCCAAAGCTTCCATGGTTGATGCAATTAATAATGTATTGAAAGTGAGCTAACAATTTTTTCTCAGATCCCTCATTCCTTTGAAGAGGGGTCTGAGAATTATTTAATATCCGTTTCTTATTTTAATTTTATATTCACTTCTTTATTACTTCTTAATACAGTGACTCTGCACTTTTTCTTAATTTCGCAGAAATATTTTTCAAGCCGAAAATCATAAACAGAATATATATTTTTTTCATTTATTTGTAAAATCTGATCTTCTTTTTCAAAAAAGGACCGCTTTATTTCTGAAGTTTTTTCAATTTTTTTTACATACACACCCTTCTCGTCCCATTTGAATTTCACTCCGCGGAATAATGTATCCAGCTGGAAATTTCTGGTATTGAATAAGACTGCG
>JAOUOA010000109.1 GCA_029880625.1 Spirochaetia bacterium | reverse complement strand
CTGTCCGATGCAGATCTCAATACTGCTTTGAAAAATCTCGGGCTGTCTCAGGAGGGCTCCCGCTATCAGAAACAGTTTCGCTTACGCCAGGCCCTTGGCACTATTGACCCGCCCTCTTTACCGTCTGCCCCCTCCCGCGGAGATACAGAAATTGAAAATGCAAGTGAAGGTGAATTTTTAAAAGGTGATGATGACAAACAGGGTCTTCTGATTCTGAGGGGAAGGATCCGTGTGAGGACTAAATACGGCCGATTTTACGCAGATACCGTTATTATAGATTCCAAAAGAAAAGAAATCTACGGTGAGGGAAATATCGTATTTCGTTCTGCTGATGCTGAAATCCGCGGAGAAAGGATTATCATCGATCAAAAACTGGGTACGGGCATAATTTATAATGCGGAAGGATTTTACAATCCGGTTTATTTCATCGGTCCCAGCGTGGTAAGAACATCTGACCAAAAATACGCCGTAAGTCATGCGCATTTTACAACCTGCGCTGCGCGAAGGCCTCATTATAATTTTTCAGCTAAAAAAATATGGATTCATGAAGGCGAAAAACTTGTTGCTGTCGGGGTTATTTTCCGGGTAGGAGGAGTTCCTCTTCTGCCCCTGCCCTTTCTCTATCTCTCCGATTGGGGAACGGGTATTGTGACACAGGTAGGTCATGGCGATCTCCAGGGAACGTATATGCAGAATACCTATCAGTTTTCCATTCCCAGTGCTCAACTCTCAAAATGGCAGCCAATGGCTTACCGTTTTAAAGCCGATGTATATCAGAATACGGGGGGGATGGGAGGTCTTGATTTAATCCGTTTTTCTCCCAATCTGAATTACTTTATAACTCTGGAAGGCGCAAATTTTAAAAGATACTCTCTGATCGGGGATTATCGAGCAAAAGATAAAATCCGTACTACAAACTTTGTAAAGCATAAAGACGGGACCTACGGGAAAGAAATTTATCGCTGGCATAAAATTTTTGCCGTTATCAATCACAAGAGTCAGAACCTGAATGCAAACCGGGTAAGCAATGTAAATCTCCGTTATGAAGATTATTCGCACAGACTGTATGAGTTTGAATTTGGAGGAAGGGATCTTCCGGATTCAACCATTCCTGCCATTTATAAGAATTCAGATACATCCAGAGGGTTACTTAGAAATAATACTAACTGGAATCTTACCTGGAATGAAAGCATTGATGATTTAAATGTAAGAGTTTTTGCATCAAGAGACCGTCTCTGGCTGGATGATGGTGATTTTGAAAAGTCCCGCTATGTTCCTCTGGTGGATATACTTCCTTCCATTGACATTACTAAAAAAGCGAACCTTTTTTCCATACCCTTTGTGAATGCTCCTTTGTTTTTGGATACGGCAGTACATAGCGATGTTACCAGAGAATATTCTTCCGGGCTTCCATTCCGTTCAATTAATACGAATCGTTTTACTTCAGGATTGCGAACCTATCTTTCTTTTTATCCATGGGTAACATTTCAGCCTTCCGTCGGCTACGGAGCCCAGAAGACGCAGCCGTATCAGAATCCGACTCAGCCCGATGCATCCCTTGACAGGTATTCAAGACTGCGGAGTTATGAATTTTATTATTCTGAAGATATTCTTACTTTTGGTCCTGATGTATTATTCCTGGAAGGCAAATACAAAAGAAAAGATTCTTTTAACGAAGATTTAAGAGAAAGACCCGTTCTCAATGTGAATGGTTATGAAAATAATCAGAAAGTGAATGAAACAGAAGTAAAACTTGAAACCAATCCATTCTACAATATGACGTTTTCTCTGGAAAGCGTTTATGATCACCGCAGATTTGAATACGATGTGAAAAATAAAGAACGTTGGCACTATCCGATTTTTAGAACCGATATCTTTTTTGATTTTATAAATTCTTTCCGTCCTCGTCGTGAAAATCTTCTTGCAAGACAAAAACTTCATTTTCTGGGGATCCGCTTCACCAATGATCTCATCTATGATGCAGTCTTTAAAGATTATCATTCTAATGTTCTGGGGATTAATTTCCAGGCAGGGGGATTTGACCTGTGGCTTTTGAAAAGACTGCGGTATTTTGAGGCAGGTTTTTACTGGTATCATGTTTATTATGATCCGGCCCTGGATCATATGCGTTATACGCTTAAAATGGATGTACAGATTACGCGAAATTTTTATTTTGAAATGGAGCTTGAATCGAGGGCAACAGAAATTGAGCGCTATTCGAAAAGGACAAGGCGGCGAAATCTGCCCCCTCTGGATCCGTACAATCTGGAACAGAGTATTATATACAGATACTATATTGAGAATTTTGATGAAGACTATAAAAATTCCTATGTGCCAGTTCATCAAGATATTGCGAATGGATCGGGGATTAACGGCGCTCAAAAAAGGCAGGAAGCAGTTTTTAATGCCGGTTATTACAGAATGGCTCTCATTATGGATCTACACGACTGGGAACTTGCGGTCGGATATTCTATGGAGCAGAGGACGCTCTATACGCTTTCCAGTTCTGCAGAATATGTGAATTTCTATGATAACAAGGTATTTATTTCTGCAACACTTCTGCGTTTTGATTTTCAGGGAATCGGATCAAGACCGAGCAGATTTATTATCAACAGAAGAAGAGTTAGAGCTTCGGATGTGGGGAGCTCTTCTATCGGCTCGGAAAGGATTTACTGATCACTTATGATACGGGAAAGGAATCAGACTTTTAAGATTGGATTTATCGCTCTTGATTTTTTAATCGTTGCTTCAACATTTTCAATTTCTGTTTTATTCCATTTTTTTATTCTTTTTCCTGAAAAAAATGTTCAGCCTGATAATGTGGGAATTTTTCAGCCCGGAGAACTTTTTGGTTACAGTAAAACAGCAATTATCATTGGAACCTATTTCTCCTTGGGGCTTCTTCTTACAATCTCGCAAATCCTTGTTTTTATCGGAATTGATCTTTATCATCCGCGCAGAGGAATCCGTTTTATCAAGGAATTCATTGCTATTGTAAAAGGGATTCTATTAAATTTCGGACTCGTTCTTTCTGTTCTGTTCTTTTACCGCGGCACAAGTTTCTCTCGTATCTTTATTTTAATTGCTGTCCTTTTAACAATCCTGAGCGTAACTTCAGGGCATTATCTTTTCAGAAAATTTATAGGATACCTCCGCAAGAAAGGGAAAAATGTCCGGCATGTTCTCATTCTGGGCGGCGGGAATTCGGCCGCAAGATTTTTTGAAACTCTGCAGCGTCACTCCATTTATGGCTATCGTGTGGTGGGCGTTCTGGCTGAAAAAAATAAGGTTGTTCCGTTGCTGAAAAAATTATACAGGGGCGGGGTTGGAGAACTGAAAAAGTTTTCTGAAAAACTTAAGCCGGATATGATTGTCTATGCTCTTCCGCAGAACCAGAAGAAGATGAATGAAGTGGTTGATTACTGTGATCGCGAAGGAATTGACTGCAGAATTGTTCCCGATCTTTTTGATCTGATAACACACAGCGCAAGAATTGACGATCTTGACGGCATGCCTGTCCTTACAATCAGGGACATCCCGCTGAAAAACGGATATTTTCGTTTTATGAAACGATCTTTTGATATTCTTTTTTCGCTTTCTGTTTTGACAATTCTGTCCTGGTTGTATCTTCTTCTTGCATTTCTGGTTAAAACAACATCAAGGGGACCTGTATTTTTTTCACAGGAAAGAGTCGGACTGGACCGTAAAACATTCCAGGTTTATAAATTCCGGACCATGAAGGTACAGGAAAAGAATCAGTCCGATACGAAGTGGGGCACTAAACATGATACAAGAGTCACATCTATCGGAAAGTTTCTTCGAAAAACATCACTTGATGAGATTCCGCAGTTTTTCAATGTCCTTCGGGGGGATATGTCTGTTGTGGGTCCCAGGCCGGAACGGCCTCATTTTGTTGAACAATTCAAAATACAGTACCATCATTACATGCGAAGGCATTCCGTAAAATCCGGAATTACTGGATGGGCTCAAATTCAGGGATTTCGTGGGGATACATCAATTCAGAAGCGCGTGGAGGCCGATATTTATTATATTGAAAACTGGTCTTTCTGGTTTGATCTTATGATTATATTAAGGACCATTCCTTCTCAGCTGAAAAGTCCAGGTGAATGAAAAAATTGATTTTCAAGAAAATTCAGGTTCTGTAAGATATTCAAATATGCGCCCTTTTTCTATAATATTTATAATTTTATTGCTCTTATTTCCTGCACTGTTTCTTTCCTGCAGAAAGGATCCCGATCCTTTACCTCAGAAAATATCGCTTTATTTACTGCTCTGCCCCACAGGAAAAACAGGATGTTACGGGAACTGCGGATCTGTTTATGATACAAGCGGGAATGGAATTATTGATCCTGTAGAACTTCCTGCCTTTCAGAGCTGCACATCGCAATGCGATGTTAATTGTGATACTTCGTTTTTGTATTTGTTTTTTTAAAAAAATTACTGAATCTATCTCATTTTAAGAGCTGCGGTTTCTCTGTATTTGTGAGAAGGCTTCATTTATTTCGAAAAATAAAAAGAGCAATGTTTGAGTTTTTAACGTTTGAAACATACGAAACGTTGTTAAAAGATTGATGAATTCTGAAGGATCTGATTCTTTTCCAATTCGGCAGTTCGTACATTAATTTTTGAGAATGACCTCCATAATCGCGTGATAGAATTGTTGTATTGATTTTGATCTAAAATTACAATCCTGTATTCATGCCAGGATGCATTCAGTTCGGCAATCATGGCGTTGATTTCGGTGAGATCTGCATTTTTGTTGGCTGCAACACGATTTTTTTTCTCTTCACTCAGGAAATGAGCGGTTTTTAAATAGAATTGAGTTACCTCTGTATATTTGCGTTTACTCCTGATATCTTTAATTTCATGAAATACTTCATCGTCAGCAAGAGAAGCCAGCGTGTTTTCTGAAAGAATTTTTGCAGAGATTCTGTATTTTTCAGACAAAAAATCTGACGAAGCATTGTGATGGATCCAGGCGGCGCTGAAAAATGCATTGATGAGAAATGCAGCCGAGAGAAAAGATCTTCTCTGAAACTGCAGTTGAGGGGATCTATCCTGTGTCACTTCATAATATAAATACAGGTTCAGAGGAATATGAAAAAGAGTATGCAGGTCCCAGTCCGCTGGAAAGCCAATCATGGGATTATGAATGAACATAAGTCCAAAAAAAGAAAGACTGGCCAGAAGAAGAAATCTGTGCACAGGTTCGGGCGCGAATTTTTTTATTAGATTTTCAATTGTCGGATAGCTTTTTATTTTTTTTGTGAATGAAAAATCTTCTATAGTATTATTCCTTCCATTGTAAAAAATATAAATGAAAACAAAGATTGAGAAAGGAGACGCCAGAATAACCGTATTCAAAATATCCTTGAGATGATCCGGTCTGAACCAGACAGAGGGTTTCAGAAAGGGCGGATTGAATAAAAACGATTCTGATGGCGTGACAGGGTAGTCAAGAAAATAAAGAAAAAGCCCCCATACGCTGAGAAGGAACAGGAGAGCCGGGAAAGCTGTTTCTAGAGAAAGTTTGATGAATTCATTGCGGTTCTTTGAGGATTTTTTAATTAGATATATGAGAGCAGGAAGAGCGGCGCCTGCCACGATATGAAATAAAAAAGCAATTGCAGAAAGTACTGCCATAAATATCAGCTTCTGGTGCGAAATCGGTAATTTTTTATCCAGCATCAGCGCACATTCCAGAAAAATCACAGATAGAAAAAGCGTAACGATTGTGTAGTTTTCAACATAACCTGCATAAATCTGCATGGCAGGGGTAAAAAGAATCAAGGCAATGGCATAAAAATTTCCCCTGCCGGAGAGGCGCATGAACCTTATAAAAAAATAAATATAAATTCCGCCGCAGACGGCGCTCAGCACTGCATAGGATGATTCAACATCCAGGAGAAAAAAGCTGTTTGCGAATCTATAAAAAACTGAATGAATGAACAAATCCAGAAGTTCGTCGAAACTGGCCAGGTAACCGAAAAGAGCTGAGTGTACGGGAATGTATTCAATGAGATGAAGGCTGTCTCCGTTTCCAAATGGCGGCGGGAGAAAGCGGTTCATTCTGACAGAATAAAAACCATATACACTGAGAACTGAGATTACAATCGATAAAAGAGTTGTATGAGGTTTTACGGGAGAAAAATTCGGAAGATTCTGAATTTTAATTTTTTTAGAAAATAAAAAATACAGAATCCAGGCAAAAAAGAGGAAAGTTACCGGTAAAACGCTTTTAATATGCAGTGAAGCCCAGAAAAAATCTGGCTGGAAAAAGAGAATCAGGATATAAACGATAAATCCGAAAGCCGCTGTAACTGCTTGAATCATAAAAATTAAATCATTTCCAGTCCAGAGGGAATGGATTTCTATTTAAGAATTCCTCTCTGAGTTCATTCCAGTTCTTTTCGTAGTCCATCATAATTTCCCGCGCCGGCCAGCATTCAAGGATTTTACGCATCTTTTTATTTTGACGGATCAATTCCTTGATCTGGCTTCTGGATATCACTTTTTTTTCTTCCATGTATCAGTCTCCACTGCTGGTAGTATGATTTTTTTCCGTCATTTTCGTGTATTTTTTCAAATCTTGTGGAGGGGAAATCGTCCGGTTTTGTTCTTTTATAATGCGGAAAATCGTATTCCGGGATAAACATTTCGCTGTTTCTGAATACGGACAGAACTTTTCTGGCATAGGGTCCGTAATCTGTGGCAATGTGGACGATTCCTCCTTCTTTTACTATCTCTGATATTTTTATCGGAAATTCTTGGTCAATCAGTCTGTGTTTCCAGTGTCTTTTTTTAGGCCAGGGATCGGGAAAATTAATAATCACAAGATCTGCAAAATGGCCGGGAAGAATTTCATTTAAAAACCATTTGAAATTTACGGGAATAATTTTTATGCTATTCAGTCCAAAGCGGTCAATTTCACCGAGAAGACTTTTAATTCTGTGGCCTTTAATTTCAAATGCAATATAATTGTGTTCCGGATGCTTCTTGACCCATTCAGCGGCAAATTCCCCTGAACCCGCTCCTAGTTCCAGAACTGTAAATCCTTCAGGACGGCTGATGAGAAGATCTTTTGTTAAAGGGGTAAGTTTTTCCGGAACGACAATGGATTTATGCAGTTTATATCCTCGCTTTACTGCAGCAATCCGAAAAAGCTTTTCTGTGATGGTTTCACGGTTTTTAATTGTCATATAAGGTTCAAAATTTATTCAAAAATTTTATTCTTTTTCAAGATATATTCCTGGTTCTGTTCTTCGTGAATATTACAGAGCTTTAAGATAGCCTGAAAATAACATGCTGGAGCTGTTACATACAAGAATAATCTGAAAAAGATCCAATTTTTACCGGGCATGATTTTTAACAAGCCGAATGAAATGCCGATAATAATAAATCAAAGAAAAGGCTCAGGTAATTCAGGAAAAATTCATGATTGTAAAACTCTGGGGAGTGAGAGGTTCCATTCCGGCGCCAATGTCGGAAGCTGATTATAGAGATGATATGCTTCATATCCTTTCTGAAGCAAAAAATTTGTGGAATGAAGATCCTTCCTTAAAAGAAGAAGATATCTTCGAGAAGCTTCCCTACAACCTGAAACGTCCTGTCGGAGGCGAGACTACCTGTGTTGAAGTCCGCCATGAGGATACAGTTTTAATTCTGGACATGGGCAGCGGAGCCCGGCGTCTGGGAATGGATTTAATGGCCCGAAAATTTGAAGGTGATCTGAATATTTTAATTACCCATACGCACTGGGATCATATTCAGGGCTGGCCGTTTTTTATTCCGGGATATATTCCTGAAAGAACAGTTAAATTTT
>JAOUOA010000110.1 GCA_029880625.1 Spirochaetia bacterium | reverse complement strand
GCACACCTTGTCGATGATAAAATCCATGCAAGATCCACCGGTCCTTACTCGCTGGTAACACAGCAGCCTCTCGGGGGTAAAGCTCAGTTCGGCGGACAGCGTCTGGGAGAAATGGAAGTATGGGCTCTGGAGGCTTACGGAGCTTCGCATACACTGCAGGAACTCCTTACAGTTAAGTCTGATGATATGCTCGGCAGGGCGCGAATTTACGAAGCCATTGTAAAAGGGATTCATACCATTAAACCCGGCATCCCCGAGTCTTTCAATGTGCTCATGCAGGAGCTTCGTGGACTTGCGCTGGATGTGGCTCTCTATAATTCCAACGATGAGCCGGTTGAGCTTTCCGATCTTGAAGATGAACTGCACCGAGGCGGAAGGAAGACAAAAATTAAGCTAGAATCCATAGAAAGGATTATTTAATTCATGCATCAAATTTTTCTGCATGTTAATATTTAAACGGAGAAATTTCAGGAGAAATTCATGTCCCAGAAAAACTTCAACGATTTTGATTCCATAAGAATCCGTCTGGCATCACCGGAGAGAATCCGCGAATGGTCATTCGGCGAGGTTAAAAAGCCGGAAACCATCAATTACCGAACCCTTCGGCCTGAAAGAGACGGTCTTTTCTGCGAGCGGATCTTTGGAACAACCAAAGACTGGGAATGTTACTGCGGAAAATTCAAATCAATCCGTTATAAAGGAGTGATCTGCGACCGTTGTGGTGTTGAAGTTTCACACAGCAAAGTGCGCCGGGAAAGAATGGGGCATGTTGAGCTGGCTTCTCCGGTTGCGCACATCTGGTATTATAGAAGCGTTCCCAGCAGAATGGGTCTTCTCCTTAATCTTACCATCAATCAGCTGAAAAGCATTCTGTATTTTGAAAAATACGTAATTATTGATCCTGCAGATTCCGGACGGGAAGCGGGCGAGCTGATCGATGAAGAAGAATACAATGAGTATCTGGATGATTTCGGCGATAAATTTATCGCAATGATCGGAGGCGATGCTGTAAAAGAACTTCTGCTCCGTATTGATCTGGATTCTGAAATTCGTGATATCCGTGTGAAAATTCAGGATAAAACAAAAATTTCCGACAGAAGAATTCTCAAAAGGCTCGAAGTTCTTGAAGCCCTCCGAGAATCAGGAAACCGTCCTGAGTGGATGATGCTTGATGTGGTTCCTGTCATTCCTCCTGAACTCCGCCCCATGGTGCAGCTGGAAGGCGGACGTTTTGCCACTTCTGACCTGAATGATCTTTACAGAAGAGTCATTAACAGAAATAACCGCCTGAAACGTCTTCTTGCGTTAAAAGCTCCTGAAATTATTGTCCGCAATGAAAAGCGAATGCTTCAGGAAGCCGTGGATGCTCTTTTTGATAATTCGCGTCGAAAGCGTTCTGTAAAAGGGAAAGGAAACCGGCCGCTCAAGTCTCTGTCTGATATGCTGAAAGGAAAGACAGGACGTTTCCGCCAGAACCTTCTTGGAAAACGCGTCGATTATTCTGGACGTTCTGTAATTGTTATTGGTCCTGAACTCAAAATCCATCAAATGGGTCTACCTAAAAAAATGGCCCTTGAATTATTCAAGCCTTTCATCATGAAGCGTCTGGTGGACCTGGAGCTTGCGCCCAATATTAAATCAGCTAAAAAGAAAGTTGAAGCAGAAGAAAAAGAAGTTTTTGAAGCTCTTGACGAAGTGATTAAAGAGCATCCAGTCCTGCTCAACCGTGCGCCCACTCTGCACAGGCTGGGAATTCAGGCGTTCCTGCCTACTCTGGTAGAAGGGAAAGCGATCAAATTGCATCCGCTAGTATGCCATGCCTTCAATGCAGACTTTGACGGAGACCAGATGGCCATTCACCTTCCGCTTTCGCCCAAAGCGCAGCTGGAAGCCTGGACCCTGATGCTTGCTCCTCACAACCTGCTCAATCCTGCTAACGGCGCTCCTGTAGTGGCGCCGACTCAGGATATGGTCCTCGGAATATATTTTCTCACATCGCAGATGGACGGAGATGTTGGCGAAGGTAAATTTTTCGGAACTCTCAATGAAATTCATTATGCACTTGGCATCAATGCGCTTGGACTCAGAGCAAAAATTTCTGTGCTCAGAAAGGGCAAAATTATTCAGACAACTGCCGGAAGAGTTATTTTTAATTCCGTGTTTCCTGAAGGCTATCCTTACGTAAATTATGCTGTATCCGACAAAGTAATCAACAAACTGATTGCCGGAGTTTTTGATAAATACGGACCGATTGAATCGGTAAAAATCCTCGACAGGCTCAAGCAGATCGGATTTCGATATGCGACACGTTTTTCGCCCTCGATTTCAATTGCAGATATCAAGGTATCTCCAAAAAAAGTGGATATCATCAATAACGCAAATAAAGACGTTACAGATGTAACCAAGGCTCACAGAAACGGTGTCATTACTAACGAAGAAAGGAAAAAGAAAGTTATTGAAATCTGGACTAAAACTAATGAGCAGATTACAGAGTCCATGTTTCAGGAACTTGAAAAAGACCAGGGCGGTTTTAATCCTATTTATATTATGGCCACATCTGGAGCAAGGGGCTCCAAGCAGCAGATCCGCCAGCTGGCCGGTATGCGCGGTTTGATGGCAACGCCTTCCGGTGAAATCATTGAACTTGCGATCCGTTCAAACTTTCGCGAAGGTCTGGGCGTTCTCGAATTCTTTATTTCAACTCACGGTGCGCGAAAAGGTCTTGCAGATACAGCTCTGAAAACTGCTGATGCAGGTTATTTGACGCGTCGTCTGGTCGATATTTCGCAGGATGTAATTGTCACATCTGAAGACTGCGGCACAAAAGACGGAGTTCGTCTGCAGGCTGTGCGTGAAGGAGACAAGGTCATTGTATCACTTGGTGACCGTATTTTCGGGCGGGTTGTTGCGGAATCTATTATTGATCCTGTCTCCAATACGGAAGCAATTTCATCGGGAAGCATGATTACAAAAGATCTTTCTGAGAAAATTGACAGCATGGGAATTGAAAGCGTCCTGATCCGTTCTGCTCTTACCTGTGAATCCCGTTACGGACTCTGTGCCAAATGCTATGGAATGGACCTTGCGCGCCTTGATCTTGTTGAGCAGGGTGAAGCTGTGGGAATTATCGCAGCTCAGTCTATTGGACAGCCGGGAACACAGCTTACCATGAGAACATTTCACGTCGGGGGAGTTGCCACTAATGTGCGCGTAAAAGACAATGCAATCAAGCTTCCCTATGATTCTGTAATTGTCTCGGTCAGCGGTAAAATTGTGAAGAATCAGGCAGGGGAAAACGTTTTCGCTTCAAGAGGCAGTGTAACCGTCCTTCGTGTAGGACAGATCCTTGAAGAGGCGGAGATGAAAAATATCCGTGTGGAAAAAGATCAGACGGTAGTTCCCGGGGAAGTAATTGCAGGCGGTTATCAGGACAGCGATAAGCCTCTCACTGCTGAATCTGCTGGTGTAATTGATATCCGGGATGGAAAGGTTCTCATCCTCGGCGAGCAGCATACACTGCCTGTGAAAATTGGATCCAATCTTCGCGTAAGTGAAGATGAAATTGTCTCAAAAAATCAGGATCTCGTTGTGTTTGATCCGTATAATGATTTGATCCTTGCAGAGTCAGACGGAACGATTCAGTTCAATGATATTATTGACGGCCAGAATCTTAAAAAAGACGAAGAGGGAAATTTCAGAATCGTTGAATATAAAAGAGAAAAACTGACTCCTGCAATCAAAGTTGGAAGCGATGAGTATTCTGTGCCTCTAAATGCTCTTCTTACTGTTAAAAACGGTCAGAAAGTAACCGCAGGCGATATTTTAATTAAAATTCTTTCTGCATCTGAAAAAACTCGCGATATTACCGGAGGTCTTCCCAGAGTTGAAGAGCTTTTCGAAGCAAGACGTCCGAAAGATGCTTCAACTCTTGCCGAAATTGACGGAAAAATCGAAGATAACAATGAAGTTGTAAAAGAAAAGAAGATCATCTATATTGCTTCTGAGCAGGATGAAGATGAAAGAATTAAAGTTTCCATTCCTGTCGGCAAACGTCTTCGTGTGAGAAACGGCGATTATGTAAAAGCTGGCGATCAGCTGGACGAAGGAACACTGGATCCTCATGATATTCTGAGAGTGAAAGGCGTGGATGCTCTCCATGATTTTCTTGTGCATGAAGTGCAGGAAGTTTACAGACTTCAGGGCGTTTATATCAACGATAAACACATTGAAGTTATTGTCCGCCAGATGATGAGAAAGATTGAAGTGAACGATCCGGGCGATACTGCTTTTGTTGCCCATCAACAGGTAGACCGTTTTGCTTTCCAGGATGAAAACCAGAGAGTGGAAACAGAAGGCGGTGTTCCCGCAACATTTCACCAAATTCTTCTTGGAATTACAAGAGCCTCCCTCAATACAGATTCATTTATTTCAGCGGCATCCTTTCAGGAAACAACAAAGGTTCTCACCGATGCCGCAATCAAAGGCAAGAAAGACTGCCTGTTAGGACTCAAAGAAAATGTTATTATCGGGCATCTGATTCCTGCAGGAACAGGCCTCAAGCGTTACAGGGATATTGAAATCTTTAAAGAAACATACGGCGACATTGAAAGAAGCGAAAAAGAACGTATCGAACAGGCCGCCAGGGAATTTGCAGAAAAGGCTCCTTCAGCCGGCGAGTCTGCAGATGTTCCTGATCAGCAAATGGTTTAATTAAAGAACTCTGTACTGATTTTCATTCATATCTGCTTTTAAAAGCAGATATGAATCATATGAACGGTTTTTTCAGTTGCCGGAGTGGATATTCTGAACCGGTAAACTCCAAAGGAGCGCCTTCCGAAATAAAATCTTTCCTGTTTTTTATTAATTGAAAAAACAGCGAATCAAAATATATAATATATATACGATTGCAGGAGTGTATTGATGAAGCCGAGAATCAGCATGATAGCTCTGGGTGTCAGAGATTTGCAAAAATCAATTGAATTTTATCGTGATGGTTTGGGATTCCCCAAATTGGATTCTCCCCCTGAAGTTGCATTTTTCAATTTAAATGGAACCTGGCTTGGTCTTGCAAATCGTGAGTCTCTTGCAAAAGACTCGGGCGTTTCTCCCGAAGGTTACGGATATAATTCCTTTAATCTTGCCCACAATGTTTCCTCGGAAGGGGAGGTTGATCAGGTAATGGAGCAGGCTTTATCTGGAGGAGCTGAGCTTGTCAGAAAGCCTGAAAAAAAAGTATGGGGAGGATATTCAGGATACTTTAAAGATCCTGACGGAAATCTCTGGGAAATTGCTTACAATCCATTTGTCTGGATTGGCCCTGAAGATTGAGAATTCAGTTAAGAAGATGCAAATTGTAATTTTTGGAAATTCAGGGTCAGGTAAGACGACACTGTCAAAAAAATTGAAAAAAAAATACGATTTATCCTGTCTGGATCTCGATACAGTTGCATGGAAGAATGCAGATGTGCCTGCACGAGCTCCGCTCGAAACAGGTATTTTAAAAATTAAAAATTTTACAAAGGGCAAATCAGGCTGGGTTATTGAAGGCTGTTATGAGGATCTTTTGAGGAATGCACTCATTGATTCAAGTGAAATCATATTTCTTAATCCCGGTCTGGAAATCTGTGTTAAAAATGCCCGGAATAGAAAATGGGAGCCTCATAAATATCATTCTATAGAAGATCAGAATAAGAATTTGAATATGCTGATTCAATGGATTCAAAGTTATTATATAAGAAATGATGAGTTCTCATATAATTCCCACAGAAAACTATTTGAAGGATTTCCGGGAAATAAAAAGGAGATTACTGCAGAGAATTATCAGAGATTTTTTACTGAACTTTAGATTGTTATGCCATAGAAAATTAAAAGTCTAAGCTGCTCACTCTGAATTCATATTATGACTTTCATTCTGGTTAATGCGACATAAGATAGAATTGAACAAAAATCCTGACGAAATTCGCTATGATTTTATCAAAAGTTTTCAGGGAACGAGGGAATGTTTATAAATGAGAGCGGGAATCCGCCACTTTATAAAATAAGGCTTGTCAGTGTGAATCCTGAAATTTTATTGGACGTACCGGCGTTTTTTCGAAGGTTTTTTCCCTTTCAAAACCCTGATCCGCAGGATGGATGCAGGAAGTTGATCGGGATTGCTTGATAAAACAGAATTTAACACGGTATGAACCGTAGCTGAATGAAAACTGATAGAACTTTTATCTGTCAGAGCGGGGAATTTGTATCATTCTTTCGTAAAAGATTCAGGCGGGAATGTATTAATTACAATATAAGGGATATCATTTTGCCAACAATCAGTCAATTAATCAGAAAAGGCAGGCGAAAGCAAAAAAGCCGAACAAAATCACCCGCTCTGTCGAGTTCACCGCAAAGAAGGGGCGTCTGTACACGTGTAATGACCTTTACGCCGAAAAAACCAAACTCGGCGCTCAGGAAAGTTGCAAGGGTTAGATTGACGACAGGGATTGAAGTTACCGCATATATTCCGGGCGAGGGACACAATCTTCAGGAGCATAATGTTGTATTGGTTCGCGGAGGAAGGGTTAAGGACCTTCCGGGTGTGCGTTATCATATTATTCGGGGCGCGCTTGATACCCTTGGGGTTGAAAAAAGACGTCAGGGACGTTCGAAATACGGCGCAAAAAGGCCGAAGGCGTGATGAGTTGAGGTAGATATGTCAAGAAGAACAGGCGCACTAAAAAGAAGAGAAATTATACCGGATTCCAGATTCGGCGATGTTATGGCTTCGCGTTTCATTAACTATATGATGAAAAGCGGAAAAAAGTCTATTTCTGAGAATATTTTCTATGATGCAATGGATATTATTAAAAATAAAACCGGCAGCGAGGGAATTGAAGTATTTCGCGAGGCTCTTGAGAATGTAATGCCTCAGGTCGAGGTTCGTTCAAGGCGAGTGGGCGGAGCCACCTATCAGGTTCCTGTTGAAATTCGTCCTGAAAGAATGAAGACCCTTACGGTTCGATGGCTTGTGACGTATGCACGTCAGAGAAAAGAGCATACGATGGCCCAGCGTCTGGCTGGTGAATTAATGGATGCGCAGAAGAATCTCGGCGCAGCAATTAAAAAGCGCGATGAAACTAGAAAAATGGCTGAAGCGAATAAGGCATTCAGTCATTATAAATGGTAAAGAGGATTTGTATTTTTTAAGGAAGTTTTGGTATGCCACGTAAAGTATCATTAGAAAAAACCAGAAATATCGGCATTATGGCTCACATTGATGCCGGTAAAACTACAACAACAGAGCGGATTCTCTATTATACAGGAAGAACCTATAAAATTGGCGAGGTTCATGAGGGCGCTGCTGAAATGGACTGGATGGAGCAGGAAAAGGAAAGAGGGATTACCATTACTTCCGCTGCAACAACCACGTTCTGGAATGGCGCGGATAAAGACCGCGATCAGCACAGGATTAATATTATCGATACTCCTGGTCACGTAGACTTTACCGTTGAAGTGGAGAGATCTCTTAGGGTTCTTGATGGGGCTGTCGCTGTTTATGACGGCGTTGCAGGTGTTGAGCCTCAGACTGAAACGGTATGGCGTCAGGCGGATACATATGGAGTTCCGCGAATTTGTTTTATCAATAAGCTGGATCGTATGGGCGCAGATTTTTATTTCTGTGTGGATACGATCAAGGATCGTCTGGGTGCAAAGGCAGTTCCTCTTCAGCTTCCTATCGGAACAGAGGCTGATTTTTCCGGCGTTGTCGATCTTGTCGGTAACCGGGCGATTGTCTGGGGCGGAGAAGAGCTTGGGGCAAAGTTTGAATACAAGGATATTCCGGACGATTTAAAAGAAAAAGCCG
>JAOUOA010000108.1 GCA_029880625.1 Spirochaetia bacterium | reverse complement strand
GCGGTATAAAATTTCAATTCATGACGAAAAAAATCTTATAATTATACATTCTATATATATGAATAATATTGTCAATAATTAATGTAATGGCAATTTTATTGTTAAGAAAGTGTTTGTTTCCCTTCATTCAAATCCAGACCCAAAACCAAAACCTTGTTGATGATTATTATGTTTGTTATTTTCTTCATGATGAAATTTTCTTATATGCTTCGGTAATAATACCGTTTTCTTTGTTTGTCATCTCTGGATCTCTCACATATTCCGGATTCAAAGCAAAAAGAAATTCGCCTGAATCCGGAAAGTTCTTCGTATCAGGGATCAGTTTTTGTTGAAAACTTTTTCAGTTTAGAAACAATTCTGTGAGGAATGGTATGGTACGTTCTGTTCAAAATCCATTCGGGCGCCCTGACCGGAGGCAGGCAGTTTGAAACTAATTTAATTTTTAATTCGCTCTCTCCTGTCTCCTGAATCTCAAAAACAGCACTGTAATCCTTATTTTTTACAGCCTCTTTAACTTCGGAATAATCGGGCTCCGTAAGCGCTGTGATCTCAACTCGCGCTTTTTTTTCAGATGGAAATTTTTCAATTTTCATTATAGCCACAATTTCCTGATCTGTCAGCGGCCAGGGGAATTGATTGTGATAGTAAACTTTCCATTCGTTCTCCGAGATTTTTTTCAAGAATTTTGTTCTTCGATCCATAACGAGCTGGTTGTGCTGCTCCACGTTTGTAAATACAGCGAGAACATCATTCAGGCTGCCCCTGTGAACTGTTTCTGCCGTTAATTTCATCAGCCTTGATTTCTCAGGTTTGAAGCTGTGTTCTGTTTCTCCAATGGTCCAACGAACAGTGGTTGTTCCGTCATCCATGATTCTTTCTCGCCACGGCTGATCTAAAGAGTAGAGGCTTGCCGGGACCAGACCCAGCGCAAGAATTGTCAAAAGGTTATGTCTGAAAGTTTGGTTTTTTGGTTTCATTGTATTTTCTCCGTTTGAAAATTTTTATAATCGAATTGATTCTATTTTGAATTTGTTATTTAAATTCTGCAAAAAGCTGAATAATATTTTTACACCCTCCCTGTTCAATATAGGCAGAGTGTTCTTGGGGCGAGTTGAAAATTTTATTAGATATCTTTCTGCATTCAAACTCGTGATTCGTATGCTTCTGAAATTTCTCCACGATTGGATCAATATCCGGATCGTTCAGCCCTGGCTTTTCGTTCTTTGTTCTCATCTTGATAAGAGATTTATACCAGATGGCGGCTGCCAGTGCGCCGCACCCGCTTCCGCTCAGCCCGATCCCTCCTGCAAACCCGGAAACAGTAACAGCATCCTCTTCGCTGCCTCCCATAGTATAAATTGTTTCAGAAGCGCAGCTTTTGCAGCCCTCGGGCAGGTTCTCTGGCGAACGATTCAGACTTTGTTCTGCGGTGTCAGCCGCTTCGTTGGCCCAGTCGCGGGCAAGATTGAAGCATGTCATGAATTTCCCGGTTACAGCATATTTCGCCATACTGATTTTACTGTTCCAGTCAGTTTCGGTAATGTCTGAACATTCGGTTGTGCCTGTTTGTTTTTTAAAAGAGGCAACCAGATTTTTACTGGCTTCGATTGACAGGGCGACTGCTCCGGGATTTCCGGTATACCTTCTGGATATTTCGCTTCCGCAGCCAAGAGACGAACCCCAGAGCATCCCGCATTGGTACCCCTGCCGCATGATCCCTCCGGCCAGTGTATCAGATGCAATTTCACCTTCCGCATTTGAAATCTGAAATTTTTGATTCAAAACATGAAAAAATGTATTGGAGCACGTTCCCTGTGTTAAAAACATTTTTCTTACATTCTCAATTCGTTCTTCTTTATTCATTTTCATTGTATTTTCCTCTTCTATTTGAATGTGGTATCAGCGATAATAACTCCATTCCGGAGTTTCTTATTTTTTTTAATATTCCGTATAAAGCTGCCTGATCTTTCACTTCCCCTTTTAATATGGTGTTATGGCTTTCATCTTCTGTGACCTCAAACCCCTCAAACCAGGCAGATAACTCCGTATTGAGTTTGCCTCGAACTTTTATATGATATGTGGAGGCTCCTCGCCGGTTCATCCCACTGTCCTGGTCGTGATTTTGATCCATAAAAAGTTTTCCTGATCGAATAGAGATGAGTATACCTTTCTGAGGGGAATACACAACATACCAAAGTATTGTCAGAAGGGGTTATTGAGAATTTTTTTTGTGAGGGGGTTATAAAATGGAATATTTTTGGAAAAAAATATGAATGGAACGGTTTTTTTGAATCGGTGTCACTGGAAAGTTCAATCCAGCATACCTGCTTCTCTGGCCCAGGCAACCGCTTCGGTTCTGCGCTGGACCCCCAATTTATCAAAAAGGTGTCGATTGTGACCTTTGATAGTGTTGAGAGCCAGCCCCAGTTTTTCTGCTATTTCCTTATTGGAAAGGCCTTCTGCAATGAGCTGCAGAATTTCAACTTCCCTGGCACTGAGAGAATCCAGAAGAAGATCCTGGGTTGACTCTTTTTTCTGGATTCTTAATTCCTCCTGTCTGAAAAGATCCAGGAGCGCATCTGTATGACCGGGCACGATTTGATTTTCGGCGGCGAATTGAAGCAGTTCTTTTACGCGGCCCTGTTCGTCTAAATAAAAGCGGTAGATACCGGCGCTTTCTGTTAAAGTTAATAACTGTTTTAGTTTCTGAAGCGCCTTCTTTTCGTCTTTTTTTTCGTAAAATGCGAGTGATTCAAGAAGCAGCAGCGAAATAAGCTGCCGGTTCAATCCTTTTTCAGAGGCATGAGACGAAAATTTTCTTAAAATTGAGAGCGCCTTATCTGGCTGGTGATTTGCCAGAGACAGCCTTGCATCTGCGAGAGGGACAGGATGTTTCTGTGCAATGAGTTCTGCCGATTTTATATCATTCTGGATTATATGTGCCTTTACAAGAGAAGAAGCCGTGTCAGGAATTCTCAGGATAAATTTATTTTGTTCTGCTTTTTTTAGAGTGTCTTTTAACTGTTGCATTCCAGTGTCGACTTCTCCTACCGCAATCGTTAAGTGGCTCAAAAATTCTTCGTTTATAATGTACCTGTCAATATTTGTAGAAAATTGCTTGGCCAGTATTATGCTCTTGCGGGTAAAGCGAAGAGCTTCGTCCAGCTGATTTCTCTGATAGTAAATATAGGCCATCCCAAGATATACTTCGCTGGAGATAGGGAGAGGATCGTCTTTGAATAATTCCACGGCTTGTTTGAAATATTCTTCTGCTTCGTATAGATCCAGACGGTCAAGAAGAACATTCCCGAGAGCTGTTAACGAAAGCTTTACGATAAACATATTCTGGATCGCTTCGCTTTCCCGAAGGGCCTCCATTAATATCTTTAACGCACTGTCAAGATCTCCTTTTATATGCAGGGCAACCCCCTGGGACCATTTGCAGACGTTTCGCACAGGGATGTTCTTTTCAGACAGAAGAACCAGGGCTTTTTCAGTTTCTGAGAGGATGGTTTCCGTTTTGTACTGGCTTAAAGCAAGGACCGCTCTGTTGCTCGCAATTCTTCCTAACAGATCGTTTTTTTCGGGCGAATCTGGAATTTTTTCTACTGCTGATTCTGCAGCATTAAGTTTTTCTTCTAAGTGGGTTGTTTTTCCCGCTGTAGTAAGAGCACCTGAATATAGAATCCATAAAATTGGGTTCTGGTTCAATGTGTCTGTAGAAAGAGAGGCGAACCAATCCAGCGAAAGCTGAAGCCCACCTCTAAGATGAAGGGGGATACCACCTCCTGCAAGAATCTTTGCCGCTCGCGGGATATCTTTGGATTCTGCAGCATGAAAAAATGCGTCGAGTTCATATCCATTTGTTTCGTACCATTGACTGGCTGCAATATGAAGTTTGTTGATTGTTTTGCTTTTGTCAACACCTGATTTTGCAGTCAGTTTCTGGCGCAGCAGCTCTCCGAAAAGATGGTGGTATCGAAACCAATCTTTTGAAGTATCCAGAGGAATTAGAAATAAATTGGAAGCTGCAAGATAATCCAGGATTTCTTTGCCTGAAGTGGAAATATCTGCAACGACCGCTTCGCACAAAGGAGCGGAAAGTCTGCTGAGGATGGAGGTTTGCAGTAAAAAATTCTGGATATGTTTCGGCTGTCTGCTTAAAACTTCTTCCATCAGGTAATCTACAATAAAGGAGTGGGTTCCGTTGAAATTTTCAATAAACTGTGTCCGATTTTTTAAATTCTGCATGGAAACAGCTGCAAGGTGTAGACCTGCAATCCATCCCTCAGTTTTACTGAAAAGAGTTTCAATCTCTTTTGTCTGAAGATTGAAATACAATGAGTGATTGAAATAAGTTCCTGTCTCTGGAAGGGTAAAGTGAAGGTCCTCAATGCGAAGTTCAAGAAGATTGTTGTCTGCTCTGAGTTTGCCAAGTGAAACCGGAGGATCTTCTCGGCTGGAAATTGTCAAATGCATTTGCGGGGGGGCGTAATCTATGAGCTGCTGCAGTATGGTGTCACACTCTGTTGATTCTAAATTGTGGTAATCGTCCAGAACAAGCGTAAATGGTTCGGAAATCTCTTCTGTTTCGGAAATAAAATAGGATACAAGTGCGTCCAGAGACGGAGGCTGCGGCGACATTAGTAGAGCGTCGAGTGTTTTGCCGAAGTCGGGTTCAATTGTTTTTAAGGCTGCAGATAAATATGATAAAAATCTTAATGGATCGCTGTCTCTTTCATCGAGAGAAAGCATGGCTGTTGGATGGTTGAGCTGCTGCAGCCATTGGCTCAGTAAAATTGATTTGCCTGATCCGGCGGCAGCGGAGATGACGGTCACTTTTTTTTCGATTCCCTTATTCATTCTTGCAATGAGGCGGGAACGGGATATGCAATCCTTTGCGGGTGGAGGAGTATATAGTTTTGATTTTAATATGGGAAGAGGTTTCATGATTTTTATAGTAATTGAGCTGCCGAACAGTTTCTATCCGTAGAATAAAATGATTGTACTGCATTTTCTACAGACATATATACAGATAAATATTTGGAAAGGACAAAATACAGGAGATTGCCCGGTAATCAGACTCAGTTTCACTGAATATAATTAAATATAAGTATGCCGTTTTTCTGCAGTGAATTTGCCTTTAGATTTTTTTAAAACAGTCCCAGAGGGTGTTCCCTCCGGTTTTCCTGAAAAGTGATAATTTGAAATATCTTATCTGTGAAAAAATCATATATGACGGATATAAATGAAGCCTTAAAAAAGGTGTAGTTGAATTATGAATACTTTCCAATGATATCAGTATTGCTAATTTATGGATAATCTCATAATTCAATCCCAGCGAAATCGGTCTTCCGCTTTCATTATCCCGCTGATAAATTGCAACAGAGGAAAACGAATCAGGTGCGGCGGCCATGAGGGAACTTTTCGACCCACAAAAAACATTTCTGTACGTCTGGTTTTTTTTCCGGCAACCAATTCGGCAAGACAAAGACCATTGTAAGGAGCCATGGATACACCATGCCCCATTAACCCGAGAGAATACAGCATTTTTTGATTTCGCCCCAGAAAGCTTATTGCAGGCGCCATATCGACTGTGATCGAAACTGGTCCCCCCCACTCATGAGTAAAATTCAAACCTCTTAATTGAGGAAAGATTTTTAGAATATGTGATCGTAGAAGTGTAAATACTTTTTCATTATGATCCTGATCAATTTTTTGTTTGAAAACGGGTTTGATATTTCCTCCCCCTATTAACAATCGATTGTCAGATGTCAGGCGGTAATAATGAAACTGTGTTCTAGCATCATCTATGCCACATCGAGATTGCCATCCTATTGAATTAATTTGTTCTCTGGATAATGGCTCAGAAACAATGATATTCTGAAATATTGGCGTCTGCTTAGCAGAGAGACCGGAAAACAGGATTGAATATGCATTTGTTGCAAATATTACTTTTTCTGCTTTTAATTCACCATCGGGTGTATAGATACAAAACCCGGTTGAATTCTTTTTAATCGATCTGACCGGTGACATTTCGTGAACAATTGCTCCGGCTTCCCTTGCCATTTTGACTGAGCCACGAGTAAGAAGTGCAGGGTTTAACAGTCCTGTCTTTCTATAATACATTCCGCGATGATATTCTTTTGTGTTAAATTCATCGGCAAGTCGTTTTTCGTCCCATAGTTCGAAACCTTCCAGATTCCATTTATCTGCTAATCGTATTTGCTGATCTATTCGCCTGGTCTGCGATGGAGTAGTCGCTACAAGCAATGAACCTCTTTTTTCGTATTCACAGTTGATTTTGTTTTTTTCGATAATTCCTTCAAGATACTCAACAGCATCCTCCATATAATGGTGAGCGGAGATTGCATTAATTTTGCCGAATCTTAACGCTGTCAGACTTTTATCCATCCCAAAGAGTGTAGATGAAAACCCGCCGTTTCGTCCACTGGAACCAAAACCGCAAATATTTGCTTCCATGACACGCACATCCACACCCGGCAGCAGTAATCTTAAATTATAGGCTGTTGATAGCCCTGTAAACCCTCCCCCAATAACAGCAATATCGCATTTCGTAGAACCTTTTAATGGTTCAATGCCGGAAACCTCAGGAAGAGTTTTGAGCCAGAAACTTTTCTGCCGAAAATCGCCATCCAATGGTTTTATGTTGACTTTTTGTGTAAATTTACTTTTGATCATGAAGCGCTTCCAGAATTCGTTAATATATGAAAAATCATGACTCAATAATATCTAAAAAAACCTGTTTGACAATGTCCTGAAATGAATTTATTGTATCCAATAACGCAAATGAAACACAAGCTTTCTATTTCGATTTCAGTTCTTCAATCTCTCATTCATGCTTCGAAGAATCTGGAAATTGACACAGCACGGCTGTTGGCAGATTGCAATCTGGATGCTTCCATTTTATCGAAACCCGAAAACAGGTTCAACTTAAATCAATATGATAAACTGATCAAAAAAGCTGTAGAACTCTCGGGTGATAATCAATTTGGTCTTCATCTCGGGAAAGCTTTTAATGTGGGAACAGGAAATGTAGTAACTTTCATGATATACAATTGCTCGAATTTGCTGGAGGCAATTAAAAAATATATTGAATATCAAAAGGTTGTCGGCGAAGCGATCACCTATGAATTTTCAATATTAAATGAACAGGCAAAAATATCTGTCAGTCTAACCAGTGACGATATTCAAAATAACAGACATATTCTTGAAGCCGAGATTATGGGAATCTATAGTATCGGTAAAGATATAATTAACGGAAAGTTGAAGCTCAGTGAAGTTCATTTTAATTCAGATAAACCTGAACATATAGACGAATATGTGGCGAATTTTCAATGCCCGATAAAATGGAATATGCCTGAATCGAGCTTGATTTTTGAAAAAAAATATCTTTCCTTTCCTCTGAAACAGGCAAATAACTCCCTCATGACCATGCTGGAAAGTCAGGCCAGGTCTATTTTAAAGAGGCTGAGTGGCGCTGAAACCTACACAGATAAAGTGATAAAAATTTTATGTGAAAACAAGTTGAGTAACGATCTGACAATTGAAAGCGTTGCACGCAAAATTCCGATAAGTGTGCGGGGATTGCAGATGAAATTAAAAAATGAAAATACTGGATTTCAACAAATTTTTAATGATATCCGAAAACAGATTTCTATTTCTCACCTGAAAGAAAACTCGGCATCGATTACTGAAATATCTTATCTGCTTGGTTTTTCAGATCCTTCTTCGTTTCAAAAAGCATTTAAGAAATGGACAGGTAAGTCTCCAGGCAAATTTAATTTACAGGAAAGTTCCCCGTATCCACGCAAACAAACGAAATTAAAAAGACTTCCTGAAGTGAATAAAAGATATTATCTAA
>JAOUOA010000107.1 GCA_029880625.1 Spirochaetia bacterium | reverse complement strand
CAGCATATCGAAAGGGGCCTTCCCCTTGTGAACCCCCGATCGGGCGCCGGGAATATCTTTTTACAATATTAACAGCTGCTTATAAAAAAAATTTTAAGGGGCTTTTTTCAGTACCGGAATCACCCGTAGCAACAGATAACGGTTTAGATTTCTTTTTAGAAGTTTTCAGGTAGGTAAATTCTCTGATTTTTTCAGGGCTCACTTTCGGTTCGGGCTTTGCTGAATGAGGGGTACTTTCCTAGAATAATAGAATAATAGAATAATAGAATAATAAAAAGTTTACTATTCATTAAATTTAAAAAAAGACCGACAGAACCAACTAAAAAGATGAGACCCGCAGCCAGATACTTCCAGGGTTCGACCAGATAAAATCTTTGCATTCCATTGCTCCTAAAATTGTTTGATATATTTTTCTAGATTGATATTGATTCATCGTATCAAATATATTCATCTATTAACAAATTTCTCCCAGATGAGTGTGCCTGAATCCCGAGCGAAGCTTAAGCCCGTACCCAAATGCCCGATCCAGTGTGGAATGAGAAAATAAAATCAACCCTGTTAGTGCAAGTGGCGAAATATCAGTATACAGACCTGCCAGATAAAGTGCAAGTCCCATTCCGCGAAAATGAAATGCATTATAAATCCAGGCACCGATATCTTTATTGATAAAATATCCGGCCATAGACAAATCTGGAAGCAAAATCAATAAAGGAAAGATCCACCATTGGAAATCCATACGATCGAATAGATAGATGCAGAATCCAAATAGTGCTGCTTCTTCAAATTTTATAAGTGTTTTCATTGTGACTCCTGGTCGGTCTGTATCCATCGCTGTTCTCATACTGAACGCTCAAAAGATAATCCACCAACAAATCATGTCATCAATTTTTTTTACAGAATCATTTTATACCAATATATTTTTAAAAATAAGTTGCGTATGAAACAGGCTTCAAATAATGTTTCGGGCATAAGATAAAATGCTAGAATGAGAACAATATCGATTACTGCATAACATTACAAATTGAAATATAGCTTTTCACTTCAGTTTATAATCCCTTATGATAAGATTTCGCTCCATACAATAGACCGCAGAAATCAAGGTCAAAAATAACTGCTGCACGTAAATGGCACTTAAACTGCATAGAGTCACATTTTGAAATCTGCAATTTCCGGTCATGACTGACTGTCCAAAAACAGTTGCTGATAAAACATTTCAGAATTCAGGCAAATTCGAATAACTATTTGGATCAACAAAATGGATGAACAACTTTGCTGAGTTTGTAAATAGGCAAGCAGTGCAAACCTATGTCCTTTTTTAATCGAAATTTAGTTGACATTTAATTTAGAGATGAATATTATACAGAAACTTTAACTGAAGGTTGGGAATCTGTATGGGACTATGGGATGGAGCAAAAAGACAATTACGCAGCGTAATAGAATGGGAAAATCCAGTCAAAAATCAGCTATTTTATAAATGGACTGATAATGGAGACGAAATTAAGAATGCATCAAAGCTGATTGTGACACCCGGTCATGGATGCATCTTCACCTATGAAGGCAAGATGGAGGGGATTTTTCAAGAGGAAGGTTCCTATGAGCTCAGCACCGCCAACATCCCTTTCTGGACCACCGTTAAAAAATTTATGCAGGCTTTTGAAAGTGAACATAAAGTGGGCATTTACTTTTTTAAAAAGACAAAAATTCTCGATCAAAAGTGGGGAACGAGCTCACTTATCAAATATATGGATCCGCAATATAAATTTCCCGTTGCTCTTCGCGCATTTGGAAACTACACCTTTCGCCTTTCAGATCCCAACGGATTTTTTGTCAACATTCTCGGAGGCAATTCAGAATACTTTGTAGATGACTTCCGAAGCATGATGAGTTCACGAATTATGCAGCCGCTTTCGGATTATTTTGCAGAAGCCCAGCTCAGTTATGCTGATCTGGATGCACAGCGCGAAGAGATTTCACAGGGAATCAGTAAAAAACTTGCAGATGATTTTATAAAACTTGGTTTTGAAATTACAGATTTTCGCATCGAAGGGACAAGTTTTGATGAAGACACCATGAATCGAATCAACCGCATTGCCGATATGACTGCGGAAGCACAGGCAGCCAGCGCTGTGGGACTCAATTATGCACAGGTTCAGCAGATCGATGCGATGAAGCTTGCCGCTCAGAATGAAGGAGGCGGGGCTGGACTCGGAATGGGACTTGGCGCCGGAATGGGATTTGGAAACATGATGGCAGGTGCGATGGCAGGTCAGATGGGGCAGCCCGGCGGAACTCCTGCATCAGAAGATCCTATGGCAAGACTGAGTCAGCTCAAGCAGATGCTGGACAACGGTCTAATAACACAGGAAGAATTTGACGAAAAGAAAAAAAGCATCCTTGATAAGATCTGAATGATATTTTCCAGAAAAATTTTAAGGATTTTATTTTATGCAAGAAATCATGATGCAACAATTACTTTTAATGGCCAGAGTCTTTCATCTGTTTAAATTTTTAATCATTGCAGTTTTATTTGTAGTAATTAATGCTTTAGGTTTTACTTCCGCTGAAAATCCAGACTTTAATGAAGAAATTTTCAGTTCTTTTGCAATACAGGCCTATATTGCCTCCGGAATGATTATTCCTTTTTTGTTTTTGGGATCTTTTATTTACAGAAAAATTCAAAATCGCGTCCATGCATACAGAGAAGATTCTGAACTGACAGGAGAGGGAATTAATTATGAATTTGTTTTTTTTGTAAGAAACCAGTATCTTACTGCAGTCTTGGTGCGAGGCGTATTCTTTCTTCTGCCTTCAGCTGTTACTGCAGTAATTATGTTCCAGTTGCAGTCTTCGATTGGAAATATTGATTATACACAGCTTCATTTTGTTGTCCCCGGCGCGGCAATTCTATTTTATATTGCTGTAATGATCTTTCTGTTTCCAACAGAAAGCAGGGTGAAGTCCTTCATCGGCGAATAAAAAATTCGCCGATGAAAGAATACATAAGAATCGAATCATCTTTCCATTAAAAAACGGTTGATTCTGTCTGATATATAATCGGCGGCTGTATAGCTGTTCAGAAAATGCAGAAATACACATTCACCGTTATTCAATTTTAAAACAATGCCGTAATTACTTATCTGTAATTTCTGTAGCTCACGCTCGGGATTTTTGAAAAAAGTATTGTGAAGTTTTATTTGATTTTGTACATTTTGGATATTCTTGATTAACTGCTTTGGGTCTGGGTTTTGCTTTATTTTTAAATTTTCCAATTCCTTTTCGTCGTAGGCTTCTCTCACTTGATGGTAAAAGACAATGGACTTTTCTATTTCGTCTTCAGCAAGCACCATTTTATCCCAGTTGAAGACATGAGATGACTGAATGTCGGAAAGGCGCAGGTTTACGGAAGAAATTCCTTCTCTTTCAGAAAGCAGCTCCCGGCTGATTGTTAACTTATAATTCACAAACTTTTTATGCATAGTGTATAGAAAGTTAGAAAATGATAGAAAACCCCCGGCAAAGAATCCGGGAACATAGGTGATAATTTTGAAAAAATCAATGATCGGACTGTGTTTTTTACGCATTTTTCTGTCAAGATGCATTGCAAATGCAGGCAAAGATCCAAGAAAAACTATCAAAACTCCGATAACAGGTGTTCTGGTATCAACTGCAGGTACCACTGCAAGAAATGCAAAGAAAAAAAGACCCAGGGTGTACCAGACTGCTTTTACAAGACGATTTGAATGTAAGTGTTTATTTTCATCGCTTCTTATTTTTTTATATTCTGATTTGAATTTGAAAACTCCGTTATTTTCCGACATTTCAATAAAGTCTGAGATCACACTTCTTCGCAGGACCTGTTCCATTTCATTGCTGTAAATTTTTAGCGGTGTGCTGCAGAATTGACATTTGGTAACTTCGCCCAGCTTCCATCCCTCGGAAGGAATATTTGATGTTCCGCCGCAGTGTATGCAGACAACAGATTCAGGAGATGGCAGTTCCGGTACGGTAAATTCAGAACGTTTTCCTGGACGTATGCTTTTTGATTTTGCTGGAAGCTTTATACTTTCAGATGGAATTAATGACTTAGATTCATTTTCGTCAGAAAAATCTGCGCAATTGTTTAAAAAATCCTTCAGTTTCTGATTGAGAAGATTTTTTATCTGATCAGAAAACTTATTATGAAACAAAATATCCGGTATCATCACCCTGCCGTCTGAGAGATGGATGATAAGAGCTGAATAATTCTGCATTGTATCTTTTTTCAGAGCCGGTACAACCTGGAAAATAGAGTACTGGACAGATACCGGAAGGTTTAAAACGGGAAAAGTTGAAAATAGTTCTGTATTTTTAAGATCAACCTTTTCTTTTCCAAACACCATCGTAAAATAGAGGTACCTTCCCTCTTTCATTTCAATTGAAGTTTGAGAATTTTCCTTTTTCCCTGACAACAGCAGTGAATATGCTGCCATGGAAAAAGGATTAATGAATGCTAAAAATATAACAAGGAGATAATTATTTTCCAATGGAGTTTCAGCGATAATACGGCTGATCAATGAATACATGCCAAGAACTACAATAGGAACTGCTATGAAAAGAAAACCAAGTCCAACCTTGAAAAATGAAATACTGTGTCTGGGATAGATGACCGTATTTGTGATTTTTCGAAAAATCAGTTTCAGACTGTTTTCAGTGTTTACGAAAGTTGTTGTGATTTTTTTTATCCCATCAAAGTTATTGTTGATTTCCGGTGATGGTAAATGATGGCCGCAGTAGGGACAGTGGACATCACTCAAGAAAATCTGGGAAGGTGCAGGCTGAAAATTTCCGCTGCAGGAAGGACACTTCTCCTGAAGGATGTTCAGAGTATTTTCATTTATCATATGCAATTTTATACAAAAATTAAATTTAGCACAAGAATTATTTTGTTATAATTCCCAGCTCCGGAAAAAAATAATTATTTAACTTTGCACAATCCTTCAATGATGCCAATGAAAACTTACTTGAAATAATTAAAACTGAGTAAACCATGAATAAAAATATTTATAAAACTTCGAAACTTAATAACTTACTTCTTACAATCTTTCTAATTCTTGCTTCAGTTGCTGGAGCATCCGCGGCAGACGCTTATTTCATGAAACATACGAAAGCAATTTCAGGTTTTATCAGTCTTGCCTTCCTGCTTTTTTCTGCTGCTATATTTATATTTACCGTGCAGCGTTTCCGCTTTAAAGAAATCGTTCTGGACAAAGACGGAATTGAAGTATCAGGATTTAATGGGTATTCAGGAATAATTCCTTCAGGAAGGTTTGATAAACTTTCCATTCGCAAATCCGGACGAAAATATTCTGTATCTGCACCAAAAAAAGACGGCGGCTTCATTGATCTTAATTCAAAATTTTCTGCATCATCTGCCCAAAAAGAACTGGATGCAATTTTTGTAAATTTCAGCAATAAGAATGCAGATGATTTGATCTTTTCGCCTGCAGTAGAAAGAAATGAACAAAATATCATTTCCTGGTGGGACGGATATACGCCGTTTTTTCGTCTTGGGCTTGCTTTTCTTCTGTCTGGATTTATGCTTGCCGCAGGAACACTATTTGCAGGAGATGCTGCCGGCTTTTACTTTGTTCCGGGTCTTGCTGTTTTCCCCTGGTTGTATTTTGCATGGCTTTTTTTCAGAGATTCCGGGCGAAAGATTGCATTTTATATAACTAAAAGTGAACTCATTTTTGGATATCTGAAAAAGGATGTATTTCATGCAAAACAGAAAATTACATCAGATGATCTGCTTCGAATTTATTATTCCTTTGATCTAACTGTTTCCTTACAATATCTTCATGCAGAATATGAAGAGGGATCTGTAAAAATTTCTCTACCTGGAATTTCCATCCATGATGGAGAAACTCTGGGCAGACTGGCTTCAGAGATCATGATCGCATGATTTGAATTTTTAAAACACCTGCATTTGTTAATTCCTGTAAAATTAAAATACCCTCACTGATATATTTTTATTATTCTTTTTTAATACTCCCCGGCACTTTTCCAATCATTTCATTTTTGTCTTTCAGGAAAGTTCTCAGTCATCAGTTAATAAAAAAAATTCTAGTAAGTAAAAATAATGTATATCCATTATTTTATATAGATAATATAATTTACTGTCTTGTACTCCCAAATATTAAAATTACTTTGATTTGCAATACTCATTAGGCGGAAGCATATTGTTCTTATCCAGGATGTAAAACTTAAAGCTTACAGAGGAATTTACCAGGTCCCGGTTATTTGAACTGATTAAGAGATCATATCTACCTGGAGCAAGCTTGCCGTTTTTTTTAATTTGCCTGATCGAATTAAAATCAATTGTATGTTTCCCTTTTTTTAAATTTCCCATTCCTCTTATCGTATTATGAATGCCTTTTTTGCCAGGGAATGTCATACTGACATGATAATTATTTTTTGTCAGTATCTCAAATTCAAATATTTTTTTATCCTCATATTTATAGATCCAACCTGGAAATTTGTTGATCAGAATCGGTGTATATATATTATTTTCATTTTTATTTTTTGAAGGACGATACTTGAATATAATTTTATCTAAAAATTTCTTCACCTCTTCATGCTTTTCAGGATAATCGCGAATATCTCCATATTTGCCAGTATTTCTGCGTTTTATGGTTGCTTGATCTGAGCCGCCATAAAGAACTCTCAGGTCTTCTGCAACTGTTTCTATTGGATAAGGATAGCCCCTCTGGCCTTTGATGGGATCCACCTCACGCATTTTCCAATATTTTTTCCAGTAATTACTTTTGCCTGGAAAAACTCTGTACTGTACCGCATGTCCAATTTCATGTGCGATTGTGGTGGGGCCAACTCTCCATTTGGGATGTGGTCTGAAGGAAATTATATCATCATTTGACATATACATGCCATTTGTTGATGTGTCTTCAAAAGGACTCAATACGATTGTTATTCGATCAGTTACATTTTTTGGATATTGAAGATCTTTGATGGCGTTTACAACAGTATTTATATTCACCTGTTTCTCTTTTTTTGCAAGAATACCGGTTTCCAAACGGATATTTTTATATTCCTTGAAATCAGCCCAGTGAAGTTCATCATCCATAGTTGCCTTCCCCGAATCATAATGTTTTCTATAGTAAGCAAGATAACACCCGTTAAAATCCCACAGACGGTTGTATCTGAAGCGAAATGCATCTTCAAAAAGTGCCATTTTTAAGCTGGTCAGGTAATCATAAATTTTTATTCCCTTTTCTTCCACAAGAATATAATCATTGAGATAATATTGCGCAAGATTTTGGGCAGATAGCGCTTCCTTGATTAATGTTTCCCGGGAAAGATTTTTTACTCTTTTTAAATCTGATTTTTCGAATTTCTGATAATCAAATGTTGCGATGTTTTCTGTTTGAATCAGAAGATTCTTGAAATAAGGCTCAATTTTTATATGATCCGGTATATTTTGGGCATGAATATCGTTTATAAAAATAATATTTGCAGCGAGAAGAAAAATAATAGTTAAATATTTCACGATAAATTCCCTGGAGATTACTTTTTGAGCCGTCGGTGACTGTTTATATAATGAAAAATGAATTCCATCGAAATAAAGACTCTCCTGTATCATAAAAGACCTCACGAAAGTCAATTTTAATCTTGAAATATTTTCAATAAGAATTTTGTGTTTAAATTTATCAAGAAATTATTATTTTATTATTCCAGGAAACCCGCATACCATAAAGCCCGAACCGAAACCAGCCCTGAAAAATTCAGAGAATTTGCCTACCTGAACACCCCTAAAAAGAAATATTACCTGTTATCTGTTGTAACCGGGTAATTCCGGTACTGAAAAAAGCCCCTTAAAATTTATTTATCGTATTTTTTCCGAATTTATTGCAAATTATTCAAAC
>JAOUOA010000105.1 GCA_029880625.1 Spirochaetia bacterium | reverse complement strand
ATTTTATTAACTTCTAATTTTGAGAAAACCATTAAAAAACAATGAAAAATCAATGGATTCAAAGAATCGTTTTTATACTTTCTTTACTTTTTGTTAAACAAGCAGTGATAGGAACACCCTTTATCGCAAATGCCGATAATACTGTAACAGATCGTGCAACAGGGCTTGTTTGGCAGAAATGCAGCAGAGGACAGAAAACTGATAATCTCTGTTCCGGCATGGCATCTCTTGCGACATGGAAAACGGCAATTACTTACTGCAAAAACCTTACCCTTGCAGGAAAAACCTGGCGTTTGCCGAACGTAAATGAATTAAAAAGCATTGTAGACAGATCTAAAACAAATTCTACGACAATTAATCTAACTTATTTCCCTGCAACTGCTGCCGGCTATTACTGGTCGGCGTCCGCCTACATTCAGGATTCAAAGTATGCATGGACCGTTTTCTTTTTTCCCGACATTGTCAACTTTAACAATAAAACATCCAACCGCAAAACCAATCACTATTACGTACGTTGCGTAGCATCATCTTCGTGACGGACTCACGTGATCTCTTCACAGGCTGCCCGCTGGCTTTTCATAATGTTTCTTTCCCGTAAAATCAGGCGAAATCAATACTTTTGAATTATTATTCTATTTAGATATACAAAATATCGGTTTACAATGAATTTATCTATAGTGATAATGATGAACAACGCAAGTTTACTTTTTCATACACGGTGGATCATTTCTTCTAAATTTTATTTGGGTTTTTTTAGCAGGAAGCCGTAATTCATTCTGGCCCTCCCCAGGAAATCAATGTAAGTTTAATTTCAATAGATTTTGCCATTCGGATTTTACTTTGCTTTACTTCAGAGATCAGCAAGAGGAACATCAACTATATTATTAAGGGAGCAATGATTGGACTTCTGCATTTTCATGGATACGGCTGGCTGTGATTGAGATCATGATGTGAATACTTCAGACGCTTGCATCGGTTTCCCCAGCAAAAACCCCTGTAAATATTCACATCCCGTCCTATTAATCATTTCCATTTGCTCTTTTGTTTCAATTCCTTCTGCGACAACTTTTTTGTCAAGGGAGTGAAATATTTTAACAAGAGATTCGATTACAACTTCTGTTTTATTTATTTCCTCAAGAATCGTCAGCAATTTTTTATCAATTTTAATGGTCGAAACGGGAAAATTTGAAAGATAACTCAGCGATGAGTAACCAGCGCCATAATCGTCTAAAAATATTTCAATCCGATTGTCTTTTATAATCTGCAGTGACAGATCAACACTGGAATTTCTCTCCAACAATTCACTTTCTGTAATTTCAAAAATTATATTTTCTTTTCGTACCGAATATAAATTCATAATAGAGACAAGGCGATGGATCACCGAAGGGTCTCGCATTTGATAAGGAGATAAATTCACAGAAATTTTTATATCTTTATTATTCAGTTCAAACTTGGAAAGATCTTTGCAAATAGTTTCAAATACTACATAACCTAAATCAATAATTAAATTTTCTTTTTCGGCGATGTCAATGAATAATTCAGCAGAAATATATTCATTATCAAACTTCCATCTGGCAAGAGCTTCGTAAAACTCAATATTTCTATCCGAGATTCTGTAAACAGGCTGATAGTGCACTTCAAATGCCGTATTTTTTATAGCCAACTTCAGTTTTTCAATCATCAAAAACTGCGAGATCAATTTTTGATGCGATTCTTTTGAATACATGAAAAACTGGTCACTGGCCTCCCTATTAAAATCCCTGCTGGCTATCGCTGCATGCGACATCAAATCCACTGCAGATTCGCCATCGGACGGGCTAATTGAAACACCAATTTTAATGTCAATAGTAATTAAAAACTCCCCTATGCGGCGAGAAAAAGAAAATTGCGATATTATTTGATTTACAAACTCCTGCAGATTATACGGCGAAAGGATATTAGATGATGCAATAAAAAAATGGACTCTGCTGTCAATACAGATCAATTCAGAATCGCGCAACAAACCACTCAGGATATCTGCAACTTCCTGAATTACCAAATTTCCGGTATGTTCTCCATACGTATAATTGATATTTTTAATATTAACGATTGATATTTTCAGCACATAAATATTTGCATTCCTTTTTTTTGAAAAATCCAGAAGCGAATCAAGTTCTTCAGTAAAATAATCAGCATTAGGTAAATTCGTAGATGTATCAAAATATTTATTCTTACGAACAGTATCTTCAAGCAAGGCGTTTTCCGTCATATCATTAAAAATTCCAATATAACGTTTTTTTGCATTTTTGTTTAAATCATCGCTAACCCTGTAAAGTGATAATTCCTGCAGTATTTTTGTGCCGTTCTTCTTTTTACTCCAGACCCTGCCATGCCAGCTTCCGGTTTCAGCAAGGGAGATTTTTTGTTCTATTATCTGCAAATCTTCAAAAAGACCGTATCCTCCATTAAAAATGTTTGTTTGAAGCTGCAGAAATTCCTCCAGATTATATCCGGTAATTTCAGAAAAAGCCGGATTGATATAATACATTGCCCCTGATTCGTCAGCCATAAAGATTGCATTTTTTGAATAATCCATAACTTTTTCAAGCAGAGAAAGATACTTATGGATTGATTCCAGCGACTTTTCTTTTTCATGATAGGCTTTTTTTAATTCATCAAGGAGTACAAGTTCCATGAAATTCAATATTTCAGAAAAGCTGAGAAGACCGATTAATTTTCCGTATAAATTTAGAACTCCAAGATGACGGATATTTTTTTTCAAAAGCAAATCTCGCGCTTCTTTCAAGCTGTCGAAGTCATTTATGCTTATGAGCGGACGTACTGCAAAAGATCCAACATCTGCATTGGGAGTTTTTTCAGCTATAAGCCGAACCAGATCTCTTTGCGTCATGATTCCGAATTGATTATCGCCATAATCAACAAAAAACGCATCCAGATTTCTGTCTTTCAGTTTAATAAGAACCTGATTTAACAATTCTTCATGTGAAACAATTAACGGTAATTTTTTAACAGCAAAACTTACAGTTTTTGATTCAAGAAGCGTATCCATTGCTGGAGCTGTAACAAGATCTTCAAGTGAAATAAGTCCTGTGATCTTTCCGAAATCATCAATTGTTAAATAATGCCGGACATTATTCTCTTTCATTTTATTGTAAACAATTCGAATCGATAGATTTTCATTAATAGACAGTATTGGAAAAGACATGAATTCTGAAATGGAAATATCAAATGAATTTAAATTTGCAAAATCAATTCCGGAAGCATCTTTTTCCGTCCAGATCCCGACTGGAATTTTATTGCGTTGAACAATAATCGCCGAGCATTGATTTTCCCGAAGGATTTTTGCTGCACTTGAAATCGGCGTATCATCGGAACAGACAGGGTAGTTTTTTCGAACAATATTTTTTACAGGTATATCTGTGCCTGTAAAAAAATTCATTTTTTCATCTGTTTTCAATTTTTAGCGCCTGTATTGCATGTAAAGACTATATGTAAATTTTTAATTACAATTAGGAATATTTATTATTCTTTGTTATACGGCAAGGTAGTCCTTATGGACTATTTTACCGTACATATTTTTAGTAAACCATAGAATATAAAGTTAAATCAATACATATATCAAAAATCAATAAAAAAAATATTTTAATTGAAAATTTCAAGTTTTTTTTTACATTGGTGAGGCTCATTTATCAGAGGAAGTAAAGAATTCATGGTTGATTTAAATCATGATGTAGACCAAATCATAAATATATCAAATATTATTTTATATTGATTAAATATTGCATATAAGGATTGTATAAAATATGAAAAGCATAAAATCAAACTTTTATGATTTTTGCAATAAAGTTCCGGCAATGACCGGGCTGTTCTCAATTGCCGGTACGTTTATAAATATTGAACATGCAAATCAATCTGTAAAACAATTATCCGAAAAACTGGGATATAAAACAGCAAACGAACTGTTCAATCATTTACCCGATTTAAAAAATCAAATACTGGCTGAATGCAAACGAATTCAAAATTCAGATCAGACCTCCCGTTTTACATTTGAATTTCACTCGCAAAATGAACCTGTATTTCTTACATTCAAGTTCAATTATTTCAACATTCTCAATAATAAAAATTTGATTCCTGCATTTGTTTTTCATATAGAAGATACAACCGAGAACAAAAGAAATATTGAGCGCATAGATTTATTGGAAAATAAAATCAATTCTCTTCAGAAAATGAATAATATATCAAGAGTCACTTCCGGGCTAAAACATGATCTCAAAAATTTATTCAGTCTTATTAACGGTTTTTCTGAAATGATTTTCTTGAAACTCCGACCGGAATCCGAAGAATACGATTTAATGTCTCACATTATATCAACAAACAGGCAAATTTCAGATATTCTTAAGCAGATTTCGCATGCAGATAAATATTCGAATTCTAAAAAACTGGAAGAAATCAATTTAAACGATCTTATCATGAATACAATTTCCCCCCTTCAGAGAACCTATATATCCAATATTAAATTTATTACTGGATTCGGTAATATATATACCATCTCCGGAGTTCCGGGTCAACTGAGCAGGGTATTGCAGAATATTATTTTTAACGCTGCTGATGCTATGCCTCAGGGCGGCACCATCTGCATATCGACATTCAATACAAAAATAGCTGTCAGAGAAAGCGGCGAATTGACTGATTGCATAAGAATTGATATTGAAGACACCGGATCAGGAATGGATAAAGATGTTGAGATGAATATTTTTAACTCCTTTTTCACCACAAAATCAGAGGGGACAGGCCTTGGGCTTTACGAGGTAAAAAATATTATTACCGAACATGGCGGAGAAATCAAAGTATCCAGCAAGATCAATGAAGGCACAAAATTTTCAATAACACTTCCTTCATCAAACCAATCTAAAAATGATTCAACAGAAAACGAGCATGGCGCATTAAAAAAAGTTCTTTTAATAAATTCAGGTGAAGACAATTCTTCTTATATTGCAAATTCGATATCTCGCATGAATTATTCAGTAGAATGTGTTTCGAGCATGCTTGATGCAATATCAAAATTGCGCTCAGCAGAGTTCTATTATCAATACTTAATTTTTAATGACCGAATAAATGATATAACAGAAAGAGATGTAATAAAAGAAGCTAAATCGCATAACAATGAAATTGAATTTATATTTCTAAATACTGATGAAGAACCAATGTCCCCATGGAACGACTCTCAGATTTTTTCAATCAACAGGGAAAAGAGCATAAAGATACTCAGTTCTTTAAGCAATATGCCTTAATTGCCGATTCCCTGATACTCTTAGCCGTTTCCCCGGCTTATATGAATCTTTGTTCCAACAAGAAACCCTCCGAATTTTTCCTACTTTAGTTGGATTTAACAATTGGAACACGTCATATTTGTCAATGGGTAAAGTTGCTCTTGATATAAATTCTTCCATTGAATTGAAACCCTTTGACAGTGAAGCTGCACGCAAGCAGCTGATAGAAGTCATAGAGCGAGTTCATGACGGCTTTGTCGCCCTGGACAATAACTGGGTCTATACTGTCGTCAATACCAGAGCGGCCAAAATGCTGCAAAGGGAAAAACCGGAAGACCTGATTGGCAAGCATATCTGGACAGAATTTCCCGAGGGGGTCGGGCAGCCTTTTCACATGGCATATGAAAAGGCGATGGAAACACAGGAACCGTTTATTTTTGAAGAATATTTTCAGCCATGGGATTTGTGGTTTGAAAACAGAATTTATCCATCTCCAAACGGACTTACGATTTATTTTACCGACATTACCATCCGTAAAAAAGCCGAGGAAGCCCTCCGTCTCATGGCCGGCGTATTTGACAGTTCCCCTGACGGCATATTTATTTCCAACCTTGACAGACAGATTGTTCACGTAAACAGAGCATATTCTGGCATAACTGGTTATACAGAAGATGAAGTGAAGGGAACAATTCCTGACATCCTACAGAAAAATAAAAGCAATGAACTTTATGAAGAAATTACAGCCTCTCTCGCCAGTAACGGCAGCTGGCAGGGCGAAATATTAAACAAAAGAAAAAACGGCGAAATCTATCCTGCATGGCTCAGTATAGGCACAATTAAAAATGAGAATGGCGAACCTGCCAGCTATGCAGGTGTATTTTCCGATATCAGCGAACGAAAACACCTGCAGAAACAGCTGCAACAGGCGCAGAAAATGGAAGCGATCGGCCAGTTAACCGGAGGGATCGCTCATGACTTTAACAATATCCTGAGCTCCATTTTGGGTTTTGCCGAATTATCACGCGATATATCAGAAGAGCAAAACGATCCTGATTTATATAATTATTTGTCCGAAGTCGTACAGGCTGGACAGAGGGCATCTGACTTGATCAAGCAAATGCTTGCTTTCAGCCGCGGCACTGCTCTTTCTCCGACAGCGATGAAACTGGACACTGTCGTCGAAGAAGTTACAAGACTGTTAAAATCCACATTTCCCTCTTCCGTTCAGATCAATCTGGATCTGGATGATGTGCCGGAAGTCAAAATTGATCCGGTCAACCTTCATCAAATCGTTATGAATCTCTGTATAAACGCAAGAGACTCAATGATCGGAAAAGGAAAAATTCAGATAAAAATCAGACAGACAGAAATTATCAGCAGAGAATGCAGCTCATGCCATAACCGTTTCAGCGGGTTTTTTACAGAACTTTCTGTTTCAGATAACGGCAGCGGCATCAACCCTGAACAAATTGAAAGAATATTTGAACCTTTTTTCACAACCAAAGAAGTTGGCAAAGGAACCGGTATGGGACTTTCCATGGTGCATGGAATTCTTCACGATAACAACGGCCACATTCTGGTTGAATCAGGAGCAGAAGGAACAACGTTTCGCCTCCTTTTTCCTCCTGCCGAAAAAAAAGAGATTCAGGAAAAACCTGTTCCCAATCCTTTTTCCGTAATTGCAGACTGGGCGAAAAAAGGCAATATCCTCGTTGTTGACGATGATCCATCGATTGCACTGTATCTTTCCGAACTTTTGAAACTTTCCGGTTATACTGTATCCAAAGAAACAAACAGCCTGAAAGCGCTTGAACATTTTACTTCAAAACCTGAAAGTTTTGACCTTCTGATTACAGACCTGACGATGCCGGACATGAACGGAAAGGAACTGACAGAGAAGATTCTCGCTGTGAAAAAAGAATTCCCGATTATTCTCTGCACCGGTTTCAGCGAAGAACTGACCGAAGAAAATTCAGGAAAATTCGGCGTAAGCCGCCTGCTTTTCAAACCCATCCGGCCGGAAGTCCTTCTGCCGATCGTCAATGAACTATTGCAGCAGAAATTCCATCTGTCAAAGTAGCCGCTGCTGAATCTGTTTAGACTGCTCCATTGCAGGAAACCATTTACGAAGGTATGTAAACAACTGCCGCTTCAAATCATGGCGGCTTAAATCCCAGGCTCTCAAAAAGTGCTTGATTTACATGACAGACCTATCAGGCTCAGTCAAGAGTACTTCTTTAGAAAATTTTATTCTCAATGAGCCGAATCATGTCCAAAAAAATTATTGCCTTTCTCATAATTCATTTCCTGATCACAGGATGCGACCATATTGCTGAACATTTTGACAGCCACTCCCATGAAAATCACGAAAGTTCACATCCTGGCTCTTTGTCTCTTGACAACGGAACAAAATGGAAGTCAGATACATCCACATCGGAACGAATCCTGGCAATGAAAGCCATCACAGAAAAATATAAAAATAAAGGCGAATCGCTCACACAATCAGAATATAAAGAAATTCACATGCGGCTCAGCAGCGAAGTTGACGCTCTGATTCAGGGCTGCAAAATGACAGGACCTGCTCATGATGAACTGCATATCTATCTCGGCATTCTGCAGAACAGCATGAAGGATCTGAAAGCAGAAGATGCATCCCTATCCCAAAAGGCATTTAAGGATATTAACAAACAGTTAAATCTTTTCTCAGATTTCTTTGAATAATTTAACTCCAA